>JAQTSP010000075.1 GCA_028711205.1 Eubacteriales bacterium
ACACCCTGACTTCGCTGAACGTCAACGGCTGCAGTGCGCTGATTGCCCTCTATTGCCAGAACAACGCGCTTACTGTGCTGAATGTCGAGACACTGACATCGCTTGAAGACCTCAAATGCTATAACAACGCTCTCACCGCGCTTGACCTTTCAAACTGCACGGCTCTGAAATCTCTTGACTGCGGAGAAAACGCGCTTGCCTCGCTCGATCTTTCCACCAACACCCAGCTTGAAAGTATCGTATGCTACGACAATGCGCTCACAGCGCTCGATGTAACCGGACTAACGTCGCTCTTTTATCTTGAATGTTATCAAAATCAACTGACCGCGCTGGATTTAAGCAGCTGCGCAGCGCTAATATATCTCGACTGCGACGGCAACCTGCTCACGGCGCTCGACTTAAGCCACAACACCTCACTCCTCTCTCTGTACTGCTCCGGAAACGCGCTCAGCGCGCTCGATGTCAGTATACTGCCGCTGCTGCAGTATCTGTACTGCGATGACAACAGCATTCCCTCTCTCGACCTTTCCGGCAATCCTGATCTGATTACTTTGAGGTGTTCCAGCAATCAGCTGACAGCTCTTGATCTCAGCGGCCATAGTTCGCTTACCTTTCTGAGCTGCTACAGCAATCAGCTCGCCGGTATTGACTTTTCCGGCTGCTTGGCGCTCTATTACGTTTGCTGCTCAGATAACGCGCTGACAACACTGGATGTCAATGAGAATACCGCATTACAATATCTTTACTGCGACTACAACACGTTCACGGCGCTCGATTTAACAAATAATCTTGACCTCCAGTATCTGGTATGCTCAAATAACGCGCTTGCCTCGCTCAATCTTTCAGCCAACAATCACCTGATAGGCCTGTACTGCGCCGGCAATACCCTGACGTCGCTTGACCTCAGCGCTCAGCCCGATCTTTCATACTTAAACTGCAACGACAACATGCTGTCGACGCTCGATCTATTGGGCAATACCAATCTTGAATATCTCGAAAGTGAGGACAATCTGCTCACGTCCCTCTTCTCGACAATTGGCGGCGGGGCCGTTACGCTCTATGCGGGCAGCGGCGGATATGTCTCGCTGTATTATAACGATGATTCAAATGAACTTACCGCCTGCGCCGAGCCCGTTTCCCCCGCGGTGTTCTACGACTGGACAGATGCGTCGGACGCGCAGGTATCTACAATAGCTGCCACCGATCTCCTTTTCGAAACCGATTATGATCTGACCGCGAACTTCCTTTGGCTCACGTCTTCCGAAGCGGACGGCACGATATTTACCGGCGGGCGCATCACACTGACGCCGAGCATCGACGGCGGCACGTGGGACTGGGACGAGACATTCTTTTCGGCCACATTCAACAGCCCGGCAACATTTACCGGGCTCAAAGAGGGCACGTCGCGCGTGACATATACGCTGGATGACGTTTCCGTGTACTACGACGTGACGATCGAAAAGTCCGAGCTGCCCTCGACCGGGCAGGACTTTGGTCTTTTCTACATATTCGCAGGTCTTTGTTTTGCCGCATTCATTATGGCACTACTGCTGTCCAGAAGACGCGCATCCGTATAACGATAACGCATACATCAAGGCATGCCGTGCGGCATGCCTTTTTTACATCCGCTAAAACGTTAAATCAAGCCGCCGGTTGAATCAGTGCTTCGTCCGTTGTATACTTGTCTTATATTGATTATAAAGGAGCATTGTTATGCCATATATCCAGGTCAATGTCACAAAACCGCTTCAGCCGCAGCAAAAAGAGCAGATAAAGAACCGTATGGGCGAACTGATATCGCTGATCCCCGGGAAAAGCGAGGCCGTCACGATGGTGGACATCACCGGCAACCGTACGCTGTACCTTGGCGGCAGGCCACTTCAAAACGGCGCGTTTATCGACGTGCGGCTGTTTGGCACCGCCGACAAGAAAAGCAAGGAAACACTGACCGCCGCCATGTTCGAGGCGATGCATGAAATGCTCGGCACCGCGCCGGGCGATATCTATCTCAACATATTTGAGATGCCGAGCTGGGGCGCAAACGGCCGGCTGATGTAAACGCCGGCCGCGTTACCCCGATACTATAGGGCAAGTCTCTGTAATCTGCCCTCATTTTCATGTGCCGCAGAGGCGGACTTTTGTCGCCCTATGTTGTCTTTCCATCCACTGCGTAGTGAGCGCCAGCGAAGAATCTTGTATTCATTGCAGCTTATAACCATTTATTGTATAATGTGTGTATTATATTCAATTAGGAGGCAACACTATGCCGGATGAACAAAAATGTTTGATATGCGGAAATGATGCGATTGTTGGACCTGCTCAAAAAGATTTTGGTAAGTATATTTTTTGTAAACGGTGCGGAGAAATTACCTTTGAACTAGAAGCAGAAAACTATCTCGATGGCGAAAATGGCATAAAGTTTCGAGCTTGTCTGTATTACTATTTTACACATTATAAAAAAGATAACAAAAAAAAATATAAAATTGTTGAAGATGCAATCGAAGATGACAGATATAATATAGTAACAATACAAGAAATAATGAATCTATGGCCAAGAAACCTTTCTGAAAGAATCGATATGATATTACAAAACTTTGCAGCAATCGGAGACTATGTCGGAGCCAAAATATGCATTCCGATTGATATTGGAAGATTTGAACACATATTATTCATTGATACGATAGGCGGCACCTCCCCTAAACAAAGAAAAACTATACTCAATATGATGACCATACAAAACTTGATAGGAGATGAAAAAGCCTCTCCTGATGGCCCAACTTTTGTTATCGATTATAAAGGCTGGCAACGCATAGATGAATTAAATAAGCTTAACGCAAAGCATAACCAAGGATTTATCGCTATGAGGTTCTCCGATGATTTAAAACCTGTAAAGGATGCGATTATTAGTGCAATTAATGATGCAGGTTATCATGCACAAATAATGGATAATCTTGAACATAACGGACAGATTGTTCCCGAAATGCTATATCAGATCAGAATGAGTGATTTTCTTGTTGCGGATTTAACGGGCAATCGTGGCGGCGTGTATTTTGAAGCAGGTTATGCTCTTGCCTTGAACAAAGAAGTTATTCTTACTGTCAACAAAAACATATTAGATGCTGAAAATCACTTGCCAGAAAAAGAAAAGAATAACTCGCCCCACTTTGATGTGGCACAGTACAAACAAATTCGATATGATTCGCCCGATGATTTGAAAAATCAATTGTATAAAAGAATTGAAGCAACTGTTGGACTCAGAAACAATATTACTAATAAATAAGGAAATCATATTCCAATAAGGAAATCATATTCCAAAAATGCTGCAGGTGCGGCATTTTTATTTGGGTTTCCAAAGGGATGTATCCCTTTGGCGGGAGCACGAGGGCAGCGCCCTCGTATAAAAAAGTTCTCTATATCTCCTCTATCTTCTCTTCTTCCCTCTTCCTGACCGCGCCGAACTTGAGAGCGCTTGTGGCGCACGCCTTCACGCAGTCGCCGCACCGTATGCACTCGGCGCTGTTTGGCGTGACACTGGGGTCGATCTCCATCTTGCAGGCGGCCGCGCACGCGCCGCAGCCCGTACATTTGGCGTGCTGGATGCGCAGCCCGAACACGGATATTTTGTTGAACAGCGCATACACCGCGCCCAGCGGGCAAACGAACCGGCAAAACGGCCGGTATATGAATACGGCCGAAACGACCGTTACAATGAGCAACAGCACCTTCCACGAGAACAGCCATCCGATCGACGACTGGAGCGACTCATTCAATAACACAAGCGGTATGCCCGCCTCAAGCGTACCGGCAGGACAGATATATTTGCAGAACGCGGGCTCTGCCAGGCCGCTTTGCAGATACAGTATCAGCGGTATCAGGAAAACGAATACGGCGAGTACCGCGTATTTTAAGTATTTCAGCGGCCGGAACGCGCGGGCATGCCTCAGCTTGCGCGACGGTATCTTATAGATCAGCTCCTGTATCAACCCGAAAGGGCACACCCATCCGCAGATAAAACGCCCGAAAAGCGCACCGACCAGTATCAGGAACCCGGTGACATAGAGGCTGACCTTATAATACACCGCGCCGATCGCGGCCTGAAACGACCCGATCGGGCACGACCCCAGCGCACCGGGGCACGAATAACAGTTGAGCCCGGGTACACAGATATTCTTTAGCCCGCCCTGATAGATCCGGCCCTCAAAAAAGCCCTTGAAATTGGCGTTGTAAAGCACGGCGCTCAGCGCCTGTACAATCCTTCTTCTAACCAATACCGATACACTCCAGACAGATATAGATCGCCTTATGCAATATCACGATCAGCTCATCGCTCATCATGCCAAGCACGATCATCGCCGCGCCGGCACCGATCAGAGAGACCTGAATCGTTGTTTTTTTTATACCGTTCATTGCCCCATCGCCGCCTCGACCGCAGTGATAAATGAATCATAATCTGAACTGCCAGCAAAGTATTCGACGATCGTCCCGTCCGCGCTGAGAACAAATGTCTGCGGTATGAACTCGATGTAATAATCGGGGAGTACATCTCCGGTGACGGAATATCCAAACGGCAGCGTATAGCCGTTTGATTCCGCGAACGCCTGCGTGGTGGCGGCGTCTTCACCGATATCGATCACGATGAACACCACGTCATTGCCCATTTCACTGTACAGTTCTTCGATTTCCGGCATCTCTGCGACGCAAGGCCCGCACCATGTCGCGAACAGATTGATGAACACGGGCTGCCCGAGATTCTCCGACAGCGTGAACGTCCCTCCGTCGATGGTGGGTACCGAGAAATCGTATATCACATCGCCGATGTCATATCCTGTGCCCTCTATCATTTCCGGCGCATCCGTGTTTTTCGGCCCCAGCGTGTGTCCTGCCGACTCGGTGACATCGGGCGCCTCTGTCGCCGCGGCCACCTCTGTGGCCTCGGGCGTTTCGGTATCCTCGGGCCTATCAGTATCCTCGGGCCTATCAGTATCCTCGGGCCTATCGGTATCCTCGGGCATGCCCGTGGGCTCAGGCGCCCCAAACAGATCCCCGATGAAACTATCGCAGCCCGCAAACACGAGCACCATGGCAATGACGATAAATGCAACGATTTTCTTTATATGCATATCCTGACTCCTCTTTTCTCATCGGTCTTTGGTCATGTTGATATCAGTATATCACCCGCGTTCAGGCATCGTCAACATGGCGGCAAACCAATACTCACAAACATGCTGCGCGTCGCGGGGATCCCGTAAGAGTAAAAATACCGCATTAAGCGGTATTTTCTCTCCCAATTCCCCTGATATGGCGAAACAGTATTCGCATTTATATATGCTTATATTTATACCACAACTTTGGACAGGATTTCAATGGTATTTTACAAATTATTTGCATTTTCATAGATTCTTTCAATCTCGCGTGGGCCTATCAGCTTCTGTGCGGCAAAAGCGATGATGCTGATGCCGGCAACGCTGAGCCCGAGCCGCGTGAACGTGAATACCGCGCCCATCGAACCAAGCTCAAACAATACCATCGGTACCTTCGTTGTCGACCATGCGCCCATAAACAGAAGCACGTTCGAGAACTTTGCGCCTTTTTTTAAAAACACAGCCGCGACCGGAAACGCCGCATACAGCGGCCCGGCCGCCGCCGAACCCAACAGCACAGCCAACACCATGCCCTTTATCCCGGAGCCCTCGCCCATAAACCGCACCATCGTCTCTCTTGGCACCCATACGTCAAGCAGCCCTAAAAGTATGAATATCGGCGGTATGATAAGCGCCATTTCCTCAAGGCTGTACAGCGTGGTGCCGAGCGCCGCGTTTCCGATGTCCGGCGCGAATATCAGCAGCGCGCCAAGCGCTGCCGCCGCAAGAAAAGCCATCGCGTACCTTTTTATCATTTTTCCTTTCATATCTCACCCATCACCTTTCCGATCACCAGCGCGACCGCGAACGAGAACACGAAAGCCATCGCGTTGCGTATCAGCGCCGACCTTTTGCCTAAATACCTGATCTCGACGGGCAGCGTGACGACGCCGACCATCATCAGCGATGATACAAACGCCGCGATCTGCATATAGCCCGCGCCGCCGACAAGCAGAAGCGCCGCCGTCGGAAAAGCGATAAAACCGGGTATCAGCGTGACCGCGCCGATCACCGATGCGATTGCGACGCCATACCACCCCGACGCGCTGCCGATTACGGCGCTGATCGTCTCGGTGTCAAGAAGTGCCAGCGCGATACCCACGACGATGACCACACCTAAAAGCTGCGGCAGTATGTTTTCAAACGCTTTCCACGCCTTTATCATCGCCTTCTTCGTCTTTTGTTTATTTTTGATCAGCGATATGACAACGAGCACCGCCGTTGCCGCATAGAGTATGACCGTCTGCATAATTTATTCCTCTTGCGTTTTTTTGTATGCGCCAAGCACTTTTTCGATGCGCGCTTTTCTCTGCTCGAGTACCTTCGTCCATTCCTCAAGCTCCGCTTTTCCCGTGTCGGTGATGCCGTATACGCGCCGCCGCGGCCCGGCGCCCTGATGCCAGCGCGACTTCACCCAACCGTCACCCTCCATCTTTCTTAAAGTGCGGTACATCGTGCTGATGTTGAGCTCTTCAAATCCGAATTCGGCAAGCCTCTCGGCAAGCGCGTAGCCGTGGCCGTTATCACGGCATAGCAACACCAGCAGGCATATCTCCATAAACCGCTGCATGTTATGATGCCCGCACAGCATATGCGGTTTTTGTCCGCCGCTCGTATCATTTTTTGACCCGATTTGCATATCATCCCTTCTTAATATATTCGTTTCATCTATATTTCTTATGTATATAGTCTATAAGCACATATTATACTTATATGCCGCCGCCTGTCAAGTTCATTTTCAAAATATTTATTAACTTAATAGTTTATATTTTCATGCGATTTTTATGCGCGCTGCGGGAAAAATAATAATAGAAATTTAAAATAAAAGGAGGTGAGCATTATGGCAAGAAGAAAAGCGGCTGTTCCCGGGGCGAGACAAAAACTCAACGAAATGAAATATGAGGTGGCCGACGAGGTTGGCGTGCAAATGAAAAAAAGCGACAATGGTGACATGACGTCGCGCGACGCGGGCCGGGTTGGCGGCAACATGGTTAAAAAAATGGTTCAATACGCGGAAAAAAACATGCCTGAAAAAAATAAAAAGGGCAAGACCTAGTTATTTAATAAGAAGAAGGGCAAAATATGCTCTTCTTTTTTACCTTTTTGTTTATTCAGCAGCGCCAGCCTGTTTTTATAATAAACGAATATGGAATAATTTTGAATCAATTTGAGAATACTATGATAACAAATCAAATTCTAAGAAATGGAGAAAATGATGGGTATCGTCACAAAAACAAATGACGCGTATCAAAACTGTATTGATGCCTGCGGCCGGTGTGCTCGGGCATGCTATGAATGCTTGGATGCATGTATAAATGAACCTGATATCCAAAAAAGAACCAACTGCATTAAAATGCTGACCGAATGCGCAGGCATGTGCCAGATGTCCGTTGCTGATATGTCCCAAAACGGACGCTTTGCAAAGCCGCATTGCAGCCTCTGCGCCACGGTTTGTGATGCCTGCGCGCAGGAATGCGAAATGTTCAAAGACGATCATTGTACCCTGTGTGCGCGTGTATGCAGGACATGCGCGGGCGAGTGCCGCACAATGGGAGCGTAACACTTATGGCCGGTATTATATTCGGCGACGGAAGAGAAACCCGAATAAAAGGCGGTTACGCTCCGCCCTATGCCAGCTTTTGTTGTATCATATGCACCCATACCGTTTTGCCGATATTTCGCGCATATTCGATGGTATGCCTTGTACCCGCCGATACGCCGTCCCAGACGGCCACCACCAGGTCGGCCAGTTCAACGATCAACTCGTCACGTCTTGCCGCAGCAAGCCTGCCGTACCTCTCATAGTCAGCCTTGATGATCAGCTTTGGAACCTTGTGTTCATCCGCCCATCTCTCCGCAAGGCTTTCAACGCCCCACGCGCTGCCCGATATCAGCGCAGTCACGCCAACCGGTATATACGCTGCCATATCCACATTGATACTTCTTGACCCGATCACAGCAACTCTCATGACACGCTCCTTTCGCCGCAAACGCCTTGACACCTGGGGGACATGGCTGAAAAACAACCGCAATGAGCGCTTGGGGTTAGTCCCTTGTATTCGTATACGAAATGTTATTTCTCCGCCGCTTTTAACGGATCCGCCGATACAAAGCGCCTGATCCTGCTATGCAAATAAATTCTATAAACCAGCAAACAAGCTCTCATGATATATATATTATACATCTTTTTCTCTAAAAGTAAATATGAGTCAAAGAGTTCTTCATAAATGTTGATCATATAAAAAACCGCTTTTTACCATATAAAATACCCTTCATTTTTTAACGGAACATCTCTGCACGCCGCCGGGTGGTTATAAATAAAGGGATGAGCATAAAACCCATCCCCTTTTCAGTCACCCGGATGAAATATCGCTTTCATATACTCCAGACGGCTGATCGAAGTGCCCAATCCATGTTGAAAAAACATCTCTAAGCCACCTCATAACATATCATGCGCGTTTTTTTATTCCGTATACGCCGCAACTCATGGTATATTTTGGAATACAGCTTTTTTAAAACGTTTGTGCGCAAACATTACGTGCCATTTCGAAAAGGAAAACCCGCGCCCCGTATCGAATATTATCCAAATCAAAATATATGGGAGGAAGAAATGCAAACGCTCATATTTTTGCTCGCGGTCATAAACAGCGCGCTAATGATCGCGGTATTCATCGTGCGGAAAAAGCAACGGCTCGATATCGTCAGGCGCCTCGGATACATCTATCTCGCGCTGGCCGTACCTGCGGCGGCGGCGCTCGCGATTGCGGTCATCGCCGCCATGGCGCTCCATATCACGTTTCTTTGCATATACCTTGGCTTTATCGCGCTCGAGTTCGTCTACGACTTTTGGCTGAGACTCGATTTTCGCACAAACTGGAAACTGCTGGTCCCGTATCTCGCGTTGTACTACGCAAGCTGCTACGGCCTGTTTGTGATGGTCTATAAGTCCTCGGCGCCGCTTGGCATCGCCGTACTCGCGCTGACCGTGCTGCAGATCGCGGTAAATATCTGGTCGCATCCGAGACGCCCGAAACAATGAGCTGATACAGGGGACGTCACATCTCGCCGTCATAGCGTCTTAACAGGTCCATCGCCTCTTCTTCGGATATCTCTTCGAGCGCGCCGCCGCTGCCGTCAAACTCATTCAGCCTTTTTTCGAAAAGTCCGCTGTCGTCTTCCTTCCACTCCTCTGTCTCTTTGTCATAAATGTACGGCGTATCCCGTTCCTGTTTGGCGACCGTATTAAGGTCTTTCATCTTATAGAATACAGACATTTGCATCACCCTCCCTTTGATTAAAGATTATTCCCCTGCCGCGCGCGTCCATACATGCGATGGCCAAAAAAAAAAGCCGCCGGGAAGGGCAGCCGTGTATTTCATTCGGGCAATTGTTCGCCTGCCGCTTGTTCAGGCGGCGGACGCCTGACCACAAGCCGCTGCTTTCCCGCGAACAGCATGAAAGCAGCCGCGGCGATAAATATCAATATAACGATTATATAGCCCGGTTCACCGACGATGCCGTAATCGTTTATCTGCATATTGATATCGCCGACGCGCACCACAGGGTAGTCGATCGAGTAACCGCCAAGCTCGGAAGAGGCAACAAGCCCCGATCCGAAGTTCCATGCCGTGTGCAGCGCGCACGCTGTCCACAGGCTGTTCGTGCGCAGCGTGATAAGCGCGAGAAACGCACCGATAAGAAACAGGCTGGTGATGCTGAGTATCGACATGCCGCCGTTGAATATATGGAGTATCGCAAATATCGCCGACGTGATCACGACCGACCACAGTATCCCTGTCCTGCGCGATATATCGGGCATCATAAAGCCACGGAAGAACATCTCTTCGCTTGCGCCCTGCACGACGAAAGCAAGGAGGTACAGCACCGCGATCGGCGAAAACCCAAGCCAGGCCACCTCTTCGGTCATCAGCGCGGGCAGCGAAACAAGCGCGATCAGCGCAAGCCCTATGCCCAAGCCCGCCGCATATCTGCGTGCAAACCCCTTTGCCGCAAGCCCCATCGAAAACAACCGCCGCTTTTC
>JAQTSP010000262.1 GCA_028711205.1 Eubacteriales bacterium
AAACGTTTGCCGCTGCATAGTCCTTGGCATTGTAATACTCCCACGCCTTTTTCATAAGCACTTCGGAGCTCGTGCATGAGAGCATCTCAAGCCGGAACGCCAGGTCCTTGAACCCGTTCGCCTTAAGATGCTTGATAAGGCTGTTCATATCGGCAGTAGCTAACTTCTTGACAAGCGAATCCTTCAAGCCCGAGATCGTGCCGAAGATCGCGACGATATTCTCCTGCATCGCCTTGTCATCTCCGAGATCAGAGCCTTTCTTATAGACTTGCTTGAGCAGCGCGGTTAACGCGTCATACATCCTTCTCTGCCAGCCCCGATGGCGCATGTCTTTCAGGTGCTCCGGGACTGTGATCCACGCCTTGATATCCGCGATGGTATCTTTGACCATTTGGGCGTCAACCTTGCCTGTATTATTGGCCAGGTTGATCGTTTCGATGTTCGCCAGCGCCCGCGCGACAAACGCCGCATGGTCTGCGCTGGTGGTTGCGTTCATCTCTTTGCGTGCTTTATCGACAAAACCCGCAAGGTCGAAATCCTTGTTGAGAAGGGCGTTTGTGCATTTCTCAACAACGCCCTCAAGGCCTTTTGCTTTTGCGGCATCCTTGAGATGCGTCAGCAGATTGATCGCCGATGACTGCACGGTAACGCAGCCGCCCTCATCCGCAGACAAAAGCAGGGATTTCTCCGCAAAAGAGATATAGGCGTTCGTCAGCGCTTTGGTCGAGTCCGTGGCGCCTTTGCCTTGGTTAAACAGGGTGGACAGCGCGCAGCCGATGCAATGGATCATGCCGTTGCGAACACCGGCTGAGACCTTGATGGAGCCGTCATTGACGCCTTTGACGAATGTTGTGAGCTTGTTGGCTATCTTCGTCCGGTCAGCGTCAGACAATTTCGTCTTGCTTGCCTTGTTCAACGCGTCGCTGTGCCAGAGCGCCTGCGCAAGCGCATTCGCTATATGTCCGCGGCTTTCGTCGTTAAGGGATTTGTCATCAAGATCTGCCATCCATTTATTGACAAGGCCCTGGATGCCGCCTTTGATGTCAAGCGCCTGCTCGAGGATCTTATTGACTTCATCGCGGTTGCCTTCTTTCGATCCCCAGTTGCCGATCCGCCACATGTTCATGAGCTGGCAGAATGCCTGCGCTTTGACATGGGTCGAACCGTTCTCCAGAAGCGTCTTAAAGAACTCAGCTATCTTGGGATACAACGCGCTGTTGGTCTTGTTATTTGCGCTTAACCAGGTAAGCTCGATGCCAAGAGCCATAAAGCTATGGCTTATAGCGAGTTGTGTCGCATCATCCATTGCCTTAAAAGCATCGCTTTTGACCAGGTTTAACGCGGCCGTGACAACCGATGCCTGCGCTTTCGAGAGGTCCAGCTTGTAGCTGTCATCACGGTAGATCTTTTTCAGCTCCGCGGTCATCGCAGACATTACCGCGTTGATCGCACCGGCTGAAATCAGCTCCGGATGTTCCTTGGAAAGTTTCAGGATGTCATTGCCGAGTTTTTCCCATGCCTGTTTTTTCATAGATACGTCGTCCAATTTATTGATGTAGGCGACGTAATCCTTGTAATACTGTGTCCAGACCTTGATGTCTGTTTCTGTATCAGGAGGGCGTACCGGCGGCTTGATCTCGACATTCGCCGTTGTCTCGATCTTCTTGCCGTCTTTGTCATAATATGTCTCTGAATGAACCCCGGTGCTTGTATCAGAGACTACTTTTTTGCCGACGTAATTGCCGTCTTTATCGTAGTAACTGATGGTGTAACCGGTGCTCGGCGGGATCGAGTTCGAGGTCCATGCCTCACCCCGCAAGCTTCTTGTCGGCGTCACGCCGAAGATCTTCGTCAGCGCCGCCTGTTCATCAAGGCTCAGGTCCGTTCCTTCCCGATGGATCACGTTTCCGTTTTTGTCTAAATAGGCGCCGGGAATATCCATTGCCGTGCCGGTTGTCTTATGATAACTACCGATCTTGTTGCCGTTTTTGTCATAATACGTCGTGGTGGTACCGCCGCATAACATTATCGTCGTTGCCGTCACCGGCGCTACCCCAAATATCTCCTTGAGTTCCTTTTGCTCTTCGGCAGACAGTGTCTTTGTTTCACCCTTGATCCTGGGGTCTTCTGCGATCTTCTCGACCCCGGCTGCCGCTTTCCACGAGTTTGTTGCTGATATGACAGTCGTATCCTGCTTTGCCACAGGCGCGGTCGCTGCCTGCACGACTCCCAGCGGCATGCTGACCGCCGTCATGGTGACCAGCAATACCGTTGTTACAATGGTCCTGAACTTTTGCGTTAACATGTTTTCCTCCCTGGTTTGTTATGAATAGCGGGCTATCTCTTTCCGGTAAACCTTCCCGTCATTGGTAAAAAACTTTTTGATCGTATTCTGTGCCACGCCGTTTTTGTATGTTGTGACGGACTCGGACTTTTTGTTGCCCGCTGCATTTGTCCGGGTAACGGTTTTTTTCGTTATGTTGCCGTTGTCGTCATAGGTAATGCTTATAGTGTCCCTGGATATGGGTTTTCCGTTAGCGTTTTTTCTCTCGATCGAACTTTCCGTGATCCGCCCGTTTTCATCGCGCGTATGCGTCTGGACGGCAGTACGGATGATGT
>JAQTSP010000076.1 GCA_028711205.1 Eubacteriales bacterium
CACGACACAATGGCCAGGACGGCGGCCGGCCTCTTGCCGGACGGCGATGCGGCACAGGCGGATACCGGTACGGCAGGAGCGGATGACACTGCGGCAACGGCGGGAAATGGCGCCGGTGCTGCGCGCTATCCCGAGCCGATGCTGTATGCGCAGGGCAGCGAGGTCTATCTGTCGTGCGGCAAAAACACCGTACCGCTCGGGCAGGCGCAGATACTCTCGCCTGATGAAAACGCCGCGCTCAACGCGATGTGTTCTTATGACAACAGCGTATTATACTATCTTTGCGATGTCGACGAAAAGACGGGCGTTGGCGCACTGATGCGCGTTTTGAGTGACGCGGCATCCGTGCCCGAGCTGATTGCAGATGATGTCTGTGCAGCGGCGGTATCCGAAAGCGGCGAAAAAGCGCTGTATATTACCGATGAGGATGACGGCATGGGCGTGCTTTGCCTGTACGACGGCGGGAATACCGAAGTGGTGGCGTCTTCTGCCGTGCCCGAATCTTTCGGGTTCTCTTCTAACGGCGAAAACATATACTATGTCGGCCAAGCGCAGGGCGGCGACGCGCCAGTTTTTACGCTGTATATGAAGATTGGGGGCGGTATGCCCAGGGATATAAAAAAATGCGCAGCCGGTCAATACAACGATATTTTCCAGCAGGTTTTTCTGGGCGACGATGGCAAGATACTCTATAACTGCTGGGACGCGGTGCAGAGCGCGTATTCTCTTTTTCTGAAATCGGACGGTGTTAACCAGAAGATCGGTACGGACGCATTTGTGCTGCGGATATTCGGCGGTGCCGACGATTTTCTGTATCACTCGGATACGTCGTTGTATTATAAGGCACCCGAAGAAGCAAAGGTGCGCCTGAGCGAGAATTATGATATCGTGGTCTTCCCGCAGAATCTCGGATATGACGACAGCGGTGCCCCAGAGAAACGCTTTCTGCTTGTCGAGAATAAGGGCGACGGCAAGATCACGCTGTATGATCAGGCGATCGGCGAAGATAAAGTAAAGATTGCAGACGCTGATGGCGGAAGCTATATAATAAACCCCGATTTTACATGGGCCGCGTTTATGAAAGAAGGCAGGGCGTATCTCGCGCAAAAGACGGATAACGAATGGAGCGAACCCCGAATGGCCTGCGACAATGCCGTCAATTTTGCGTTTGCCACAGACGGCGGCTATTATTACTATATCGCGGGATGGGGCGACGGCGCGGTGTACGGCGATCTGTACCGCTATTCGCTGTCGTCGGAAGCGAGTGCGCTGCTCCAGTACGATGTGACCGCAATCGACGAGGTCGACGGAGTGCTCTATTCAATAACGACAGAGGGCCAGATCTATCGTGTAGACGGTATAGACGATCTGGAAAAACTGACAGACGGCGCGTGCATATCAAAGGGAACGTTCGGCGGGCTGCATATCATTATCGGCCCGGACAGTGCAGAGGCATATGATATCTGTTATTACGACGGCGAAAGCGTGGAGGTTGTCTTCTCGGGCGCCGAGCTTATATTGGATATCAGCGGGGCGATCGAACACGTTTATCCGGCGCTGCCCGCCGATGCCCAGACCTATTTTGAGGAGCTGTATGAGGATGCGCAGTATATACTGGCCGTATACGAAAGGGACGGCTGTTTATCCGGTGCGGATGATGACGAAGCACATCGCAGCTGGCTTAACAGCCTGGAACTGCTGGAAACATTGAAGGAACGCGAGGATATTTTGCCCGAAGCCCAGCTTATTCTTACCGACTATTACTTCGGTTTTATGTGCGTGGAGCTCAGCGAGATCTACAATGAGGATGCGTATTATCTTGAGCTGGCGGCCGGATATCTTCAAAGCGCGGCGCGGCGCTATGAGAACCTTATGGGATATATCGAGGAAGACTATATCAGTTCTCTTTAACGGATTGCGTCAGGCGTGGACGTCAAGAATAATGTCATAAAATATCATAAAACGTAATTGGTTGTGCTAAATATATTAAGAATATATGACAGAGTGTCAAAATAGCTTGTTTGATGATGACGCAGTATGTATACTAGGCTTGATATAAGTCAAAAATTGCTTAGTATAGGAGATTATTTAGGTGGATATATTCGAAAAGTGTTATAAATTTACCGACGCGAAAGAAGCTATTGCGTCGGGGCTGTATCCTTATTTTCATGCGCTCGAGACAGCACAGGATACAGAGGTGGTGATGGACGGCAAACGCATCATCATGATCGGATCGAACAACTAACAGGGGCTGACGAACGACGACAGAACGAAACAGGCGGCGAAAGAGGCGCTTGAAAAATACGGGACAGGGTGTTCCGGCTCGCGCTTTCTAAACGGGACGCTGGCGCTCCACGAACAGCTTGAGGACGAGCTGGCGGACTTCTTTAATAAAGAGGCGGCGCTGACGTTCAGTACCGGGTTTCAGACGAATCTGGGCGCGATCACCTCTGTCGTGGGACGCCACGATTATATACTCAACGATGCGGAGAATCACGCCAGCATTATCGACGGATGCCGTTTAAGCTTCGTTAAAAATGTGCTGCGCTATGAGCATAACGATATGGCAAGCCTGGAGGAAAGGCTGCAAAGGCTGCCCGGGGACGCGGGCAAGCTGATCATTACAGACGGTGTGTTCAGCATGAGCGGCGATATCGCGAAGCTTCCCGAGATCATCAAACTGGCCAGAAAATACGGTGCGCGCGTGATGGTGGACGACGCGCACGGCGTGGGCATGGTCGGTGAGTGCGGCAGAGGCACGGCCAATTATTTCGGTCTCGAGGACGAGGTCGATATCATCATGACGACGTTTTCAAAGTCGCTGGCGTCTCTTGGCGGATGTATTGCCGCAGATCAGGATGTCATCGGCTATGTCAAGCACAAATCACGTCCGTTCATATTCAGCGCATCTTTGCCGCCGGCCAACGCCGCCGCGGCGCGCGAGGCGCTGCGTATCATAAAAGAAGAGCCCGGGCGCCAGAAGGCGCTGATCGATATATCCAATTATATGCGCGCAAAACTGAAGGAGGCGGGTATTCCGATACTCGACGGCGGGACCGCCATCATACCCGTGTTCACGTATGATATGAACCGCACGTTCCTGATCACGAAAGTGCTGTTTGAAGAGGGCGTATATGTCAACCCTGTGATACCGCCGGCGGTGAAGGACGGCGAGTGCATGCTGAGGACAAGCTATACCGCGACGCACACCCGCGAACAAATGGATACGGCCGTCGAAGCGTTCAAAAAGGTATTTGCAAGGTTCAGTTGATAAAGACAAGAAGGCGTCCGGACGGGCGTCTTTTTTCTTAACGATAAATTAATCTTCATATATCGCCTTTTTTTAACATTGATGATAAAATATATGTGGATATCGGCAAAACCGAACGGTTCGAATTTGGAGGACATATGGCGGACAATCAGATACTGACATATACGGGGTTATACCTCGACCCGTTTGAAATAAGGCCGGACGATATCCGCATCGAGGATATCGCCCACGCGCTGTCGATGATGACCAGGGCCAACGGGCATCTGAAGCATTTTTATTCGATCGCGCAGCACTGCGTCAACTGTGCTGTTGAAGCAAAGAACAGAGGATATACCCCGCGCGTACAGCTTGCCTGCCTGCTGCACGATGCCGCCGAAAGCTATATTTCCGACGTTCCAAGGCCTGTCAAGCACCGCCTTGCAGGATACGCCGAGGCTGAGCAGCGCGTGCTCGACGCTGTTTTTCTGGCGTTTGGTATATCCGGACTGACCGGGGAAGAAAAGGCTGCGGTTGATGACATCGACGACGCGATGCTGTACTATGAGTTCGAGGCGCTCAAAGACACGCGTATCAGCAAAGGCAAGCCGTATATTTCGATGCAGCATGATTTTTCGCTAAGGCCGATAGAAGAAGTCAAACGCGGGTTTTTGGATATGTTGGCAAGCATACGCGAGAAATCATAATCAAGCGCAGGTCAGCAGTGTTGATGGAATTGTCAGGCCCACCAACCGCCAATCCCGTCCCACCAATATCGGCTCATGCCGGGATAAGTGATTTGCTTATAAACTTCCATGTATGCTTTTTCCATCTGCTTATCTCCGCCCATGTCATACAATATCTGCCCGATCTCGCATATTGCGTCATACTGGGGATACTTTTCGAATAGTGGATACCCATTTCTCATGCCCCATTTGTTAGCTTCCGTTACCAATTCTTTCAGGTCGTGCATTAGCTGGCTATAATTACGCTTGGCGCCATGATAAATTGGCCTCGGTTTTGCAGTTTCTTCTTTGGCTGCGGAAGCAGGCGCGAGTGCCTGTTCGACATAAACCCACTGGGCAGGCATGGTTGGTTGGCCGCAGTTCGGGCATGGCGCGGAGAACCCGACCGTAATGCAGTCCGGGCATAGAATCAGCCGGCAATCCATGCATACATTTCCGCGCCATTGTTCCAGTGCATTCATCATCGAATCGCTGGCGCCCAAAACGGACGCGGAGGGGCCAAACATAGACATCGGGCTGCCGAGGTATTCGAGTTCCCGGCCGCATTTTGAACACTTGATTTTTTTGGGCATGATTTTCTCACTTTCTTGGATATGACATCCGGATTTATAATGAAAATTTTTATGCCGCTCAATCGGACATATATCACCGGTTATATCTGAATCGGAAAAGGAAAGCAGCAGCTTCTCGCTATGATCTGAAGATATAGCCAAAGCCCCAGACAGTCCCGATCAGCCCATGATAAGGTCGTATATTCTCGCGCAGCGTTTTGATATGCGTGTCGACGGTACGGTCGGTGCCGTAGAAATCAGGCCCCCATACCGATTTTAATATCATCTCGCGCGACATCGCCTGGTTTTGATTTTTTGCGAGGTATACCAGGAGCTTGTATTCTTTGGGCGACAGCGTCACGGCCTCGCTGTCGACATAGACCACGCGCGACACGGTGTCGATGGAAAGGCCCTCGCAGATCAGCCGCCGCGGCGTGTAGCTGTGTCCGCTGTGCCGCAGCAGGACATGAATACGCGCCATCAGCTCTCTTGAAGAAAACGGCTTGCCTATAAAATCGTCCACGCCAATATCAAAGAAGGAAATCTTATCCTCCTCGTCGCTTTGCCTTGACAGTATGATAATGGGCGTATCCTGGCTTTTCCGGATCTGGTGGCAGACATGCCACGTGCCGAGCTCGGGCAGATGGGCATCCATGATGATGATTTGATAATCGTGCCGCCTGATCAGCTTGAGGGCGGTGATGCCGTCGGCTGCCTCGTCAGTGGTAAAGCTCTCAAGTGCTGCGTGCGTTTTAATCGTGGCTCTGACATCGGCTTCCCGGTCGGCTACAAGTAAGCGTACTTCACTCATGCGGACTCCGTATTATTTTAGTTTGTCTCTTTATTGCAAAACGTATGATGTGGATTTTTAAGTTATTTTTATAGTATATGAATCATGCGGCAAATGCAAGAGCGATCGTAAAAAATCAGGCGAATTACCTGCTTTTTCATAATATGTGATGAAATTGTGAAGAAGAAAGCCAAAATCATCGCAAAAAAGTGGCGTTTATCGCCTAAATTTATGAAAATTGTGAAATCTCATCATTTTTTCATAACAAATATTTGATACGATGATAATGCATATTAAGATACTTCTATGACAATACATAAAAAAACATATCGCTTTATTATGGGAGGTTGGTACACGATGAGCACAAAATCAGTGACGAAACAACACCCGGGGTGCAAGGAATGTTCAGAGCAGCAATATGCGGAAATCGCGAACATTATCGACCTGTATAAGGACAGGGAGGGAAGCCTGATACAGGTTCTTCACCTTGCTCAGGAGATATACGGGTATTTGCCGCTTGATCTGCAGATATTCATCGCAGACTTGATGGATATTCCGCTGTCGGTCGTATCCGGCGTGGTCACGTTCTATTCGTTCTTTTCCACGAAACCCAGGGGCCGGCATACGATACGCGTCTGCATGGGTACGGCGTGCTATGTCCGCGGCGGAAAGAAGATCGTCGAAAGCTTAAAAGATAAGCTTGGCGTGGATGTCGGCGAAACGACGGAGGACGGAAAGTTCACGTTTGAGGTTGCGCGGTGCATTGGCGCATGCGGACTTGCGCCCGCGATGATGATTGATGATGTCGTATACAAGCAGATGAACGTTAACAAATTGAACGCGATTCTGGCGAAATACGATAACGAATAGGGGGTGAGCAAAAATGAAAGCGATTAAAACGATTAAACAGCTTGAGAATATCAAAACGGCGTATAACGACGAGCAGGCAAAATACAAACACCGTGTCTACGTTTGCAGCGGCGCGGGCTGCGTTTCGTCGGGATGTGCGCTTGTACGCGATGCTGTTTTGAGCGAGATAGAAAAATTGGGACTTACGGGCGACGTCAGGGTGTATGAGACCGGATGCATGGGTACCTGCGCGGTTGGCCCTGTAATGCTTGTGATGCCGGAGAGGGTGTTTTATACCGAGCTTGACGAGGATAAAGCAAAAGAGATCGTGCGTACGCATATCGCGGGTGGCAAGATGATCGAAAAGTATACGTTCTTTGACAATTCGCTGGAGAAGCACGTACCGGTCATCGACGATATCGGTTTCTTCAAGAATCAGGTGAAAGTCGCGCTTCGCAACTGCGGGGCGATCGAATACGGCCACCTTGAGGCATCTGTCGCAAACGGCGGATATTTTGCGGCATACAAGTCGCTTTGTGATATGACACCCGAGCAAGTCGTCGGTGAAGTCAAAAAATCGGGACTGAAAGGCCGCGGCGGCGCCGGATTCCCGACGGGCATCAAATGGGACGCCGCGCTGAAACAGGATAATGATAAGAAATATATCGTATGCAACGCCGATGAGGGCGACCCCGGTGCATTTATGGACAGGAGCATCATCGAGGGCGACCCGCATACGGTGATAGAGGGTATGCTCATCGCGGGCTACGCGATCGGCGCAAAAATGGGGTATATCTATGTGCGCGCCGAATACCCGATTGCTGTTGACAGAATGACGGCGGCAATCAAGGAAGCAAGAGAAGCGGGGCTTTTGGGCGACGACATATTCGGCAGCGGATTCACGTTTGATATCGAACTTAGAATCGGCGCGGGCGCGTTTGTCTGCGGCGAAGAGACCGCTCTGATGTCATCGATAGAGGGCAACCGCGGTGAGCCGAAGCAGAAACCGCCGTTCCCGTTCCAGAGAGGACTTTTTGGCAACCCGACGATCATCAACAACGTTGAGACGCTGGCCAACGTTCCTGTCATTATCGACAAGGGCGGCCCGTGGTACGCGCAGTACGGCACCGAGGACAGCAAGGGTACCAAGGTATTCGCGCTGGCCGGCGACGTCGTCAACACGGGTATCGTCGAGGTGCCGATCGGTATACCTTTGGGCGATATCATATTTGAGATCGGCGGCGGAACGTCGAATAAAAAGAAATTTAAAGCGGCGCAGATCGGCGGCCCGTCAGGCGGATGCGTGACGACCGAGAACCTGAACGTACCGACGGACTATGAGCCGCTCAAAGAACTGGGCGCTATCATGGGCTCTGGCGGACTCATCGTGATGAACGAGGATGCGTGCATGGTGGACACGGCGCGGTTCTTCATGGACTTTATCAGGGATGAGTCGTGCGGGAAGTGCACCGCGTGCCGCATCGGCACCAAGCGCATGCTCGAGATATTGGAGCGCATCACACAGGGCCAGGGCGAGGAAGGCGATGTCGAGCTTTTGGTCGAGCTGGGCGAGACGATCAAGGAGACCGCAATGTGCGGACTTGGCCAGACGGCGCCGAACCCGGTGCTTTCAACGATCAAATATTTCCGTGAGGAATATGACGAGCACATCAGAAACAAATATTGCAGAGCCGGCGTATGCTCCGAGCTGTTTATATCGCCGTGCGAGAACACCTGCCCGGCGAACGTCAACGTGCCGGGGTATATGGCGCTGATCGCGGCGGGGCGGTTTACCGACGCGTACAGGCTGATACGGCAGGAGAATCCGTTCCCGGCGGTGTGCGGCCGTATATGCACGCGGCCGTGCGAAAGCAAGTGCCGCAGGCGGACGGTAGACGAGGCGCTGGCTATTTGCGACCTCAAGCGGTTTGTTGCCGACTACGCGTTAAAGCATGAGGAATCTATTGAGAGAGACCCCGCATTCCCTCGAAACGGCAAGAGCGTGGCCATACTTGGCGCAGGCGCTTCGGGGCTGACATGCGCGTATTATCTCGCGCGCATCGGCTATGACGTCGACGTGTTCGAGGCGCATGATACCGCGGGCGGCGTGCTGGTATACGGCATACCCGAATACCGGCTTCCCAAAGACGTGCTTGCACACGAAGTGAAGCTGATCGAACAGGAAGGCGTCAGGATACATCTGAAGTCAGAGATCGGCCGTGACAGGTTTAAAGAGTTAAGAGCTAAGTATGATTCGATATATATCGCGACAGGTGCGCGGCTGCCGCAGAAGATCAATATACCCGGCGAAAACCTGCCGGGCGTGCTGCACGGCATCGAGTTTTTAAAGCGCGCCAATACGCATCAGAAGATGGATATGGGCAAAAACGTTGTTGTGATCGGCGGCGGTAATACCGCGATCGACTCGGCGCGTACCGCCTTAAGGCTGGGCGCGAAAAAGGTAACAATACTGTACAGGCGGATGATCGACGCGATGCCGGCATATGAGCTTGAGGTACGTGAGGCGATGGAGGAAGGCATCGGTATCATCGAACTCGCGGCGCCTATGCGCTTTATACCGGGCAAGGATGGCCGTGTGGGCAAGATCGAATGCGTTAAGATGAAGCTTGGCGAATTTGACAAGTCGGGCAGGCGGCGTTCTGTACTGGCCGAAGGGTCGAACTTTACGGTCGATGCCGATATGGTCATACCGGCCATCAGCCAGTACGCGGATTTTCCGTTTATCGGCAGGGACGAGATCGGCCTCACGGAATGGGGCACATTCTTAACCGAGAGGGATACGCAGATGACGACGATGGACGGCGTGTTTGCCGGCGGCGACGTGACGCGCGGGCCTGATGAGGTGATACGCGCCATCGCGGACGGCAAGAAAGCCGCGATCTCTATCGACAAATATCTCGGCGGCAAAGGCCAGCTCAATAAGGGCGAGCCGATCGATATCCCGGAGGTCCCGGATGACGAAGAAGTGATCGCCCATAGACGGTTCCCGGTCGAGATGCTTGATCCCGAAACGCGCAAAGACTCTTTCGATGAAGTCTTAAAAGGATATCATCGGCTGAACGCGATGGCGGAAGCGATGCGCTGTCTGCATTGTGAAAGGAGGTAGTGGTAATGGTTAATTTAACGATTAACGGAAAGAGCGTGACTGTGCCCGAAGATACGACGATCATGGAAGCCGCCAAAACCGTCGGTATCCAGATACCCGGCCTGTGCCATCTCGAAAAAACGCACAAGTTCGGTTCGTGCCGTATATGCGTCGTCGAGGTTGAGGGCGCGAAGACTCTGCAGGCCTCCTGCCTTGCGAAGGTGGGCGAGGGCATGGTTGTCAATACGAACTCGCCGAAGGTGCGCCACGCGCGCCGTGTGCTCTATGAGCTTCTATTGTCCGATCATGATAAAGACTGCTTAAGCTGCACCCGCAACCAGTCTTGCGAGCTTCAGGAGCTGGGCAAGACGCTCGGCGTCGATGAGACGCGCTTTGAGGGCGAACATTCGGAATTCAATATCGATACTTCGATAGCGATTACGAGGAATATGTCAAAATGCGTGCTGTGCCGCCGCTGCGTGACGGTGTGCAACGAGGTGCAGGGCACCGGCATTTTGAACGCGCAGAACCGCGGGTTTGATACGGAGATCGGGCCGGCGATGGATCTGCCCATCGGCAGCGTGAACTGTGTGTTCTGCGGACAGTGCACCGTCGTGTGCCCGGTCGGCGCGCTGAAAGAAACGGACGCGATCAAAAAAGTATGGCGGGCGATAGGCGATCCCAAAAAGCGTGTCGTCGTGCAGGTTGCGCCGGCGATACGTGTGGCGATCGGTGAAGAGTTTGGTTTGGAGCCCGGTTCGAGAGTTACGGGCAAGCTTGCCCGCGCACTCGAAACGCTTGGGTTTGATGAC
>JAQTSP010000077.1:0-3783 GCA_028711205.1 Eubacteriales bacterium
GGTGGCATATGATTGAAGTGAGGGGCCTCTGCAAGAACTACGGCAGAGGGGAAACGTGTGTCCACGCGGTCAGGGAAGTCTCTTTAACACTCAAAAAAGGCGGTTTTCTTGCCGTGATGGGCGCGTCGGGATCGGGCAAAACGACGCTGATGAACATCTTGGGGTGTCTTGACACGCAGACAAAGGGCGACTATATTTTTGCGGGCACGAATGTCAGAAGGCTGTCAAAAGAAGGTAAGGTGTATTTAAGAAGCAAGCGTATCGGGTTTATCTTCCAGTCGTTTTATCTTTTACCGTCGCTGAACGCGAGGCAGAACATCGAGCTTCCGATGGTATACTGCGGTGTGCCGCCCAAAGAAAGAAAAAGAAAATCGGCCGAGCTTTTGGAAATGACAGGTCTTACCGACCGGGCATCGCATTTTCCAAACGAGCTTTCCGGCGGCCAGCGGCAGCGCGTGGCGATCGCGCGGGCGCTTGTCAATTCGCCGAGCCTGATACTCGCGGACGAGCCGACGGGCAACCTTGACAGCAGGACAGGCGAGGAGATCGTGGGAATATTGAGAAACTTGAACGCGCAGGGCGCGACGATCATACTGATCACGCATGAAAAAAATATTGCCGCCAGCGCAAAAGAGCTGATCGTATTAAAAGACGGACGCATTATAGAAAACGCGGAGGGATCATGAGACTGAATGATTATGTCGGTATTGCCGCGCATCAGCTGAAAAAAAACAGGCTGAGGACTGTGCTCACGGTGCTTGGCATCATGATCGGTGTCGCGTCGATGATCACCGTCATATCTGTCGGCAACGGCGGCCAGGAGCGTATCAACGACGAGCTGTTGAAGTTCGGTATCAACAGAATATGGCTTTTTCCAAACGATCTGAGAGGCCCGAGCGATTTGCTGGTGCTTTCGGACGTCGAGATGCTGGAAGAAATAAGCGGTGTCGATCAGGTCGCGCCGTCCTCGTATGAAAAAGTATTTCTGTCGACCGGAAGGATTCAGATCACATCCGATGTGGTTGGCACGACCGAGGCGCTTTTTGATATGGAGCAGATGACGTATCTCGAGGGCAGAGGGCTGACCGAAAAAGACATCGACTATCAAAGGCAGGTCGTGGTCCTGAGCCAGGAGGCAAAGGAAGCGCTTTTTGGAGACGCGAGCGCGGAGGGAGAAAAGGTCAGCGTCAACGGCCAGAAATTTACCGTAGTCGGCGTTGAAAATGAAGACCAGTCGATCTACGCGTCGTTTTTTTCGGGCAAGTGCTATATACCCATCACGACGTTTAACAATATGTTCTCCTCGCAATACGTCGACGAGATTTCCGTCACGGCACAGAGCACAGAAACGCTCGATAACGTGATCGATACCAGCGTCAGCCTGCTGCTCAACAAATACGGGGACGGGTCGATGAAGATGATCAACCTGACACAGGAAGTGGAGAACGCGCAGAACATACTCGATATATTCAAGATCGTCGTCAGCGCGGTCGCGGCGGTGTCGCTTCTTGTCGGCGGTATCGGTATCATGAACATCATGCTGGTCACGGTCAAGGAGCGCACACGCGAGATCGGCATCAGAAAGGCGCTTGGCGCAGGCGAGCATCATATACTGGGGCAGTTTCTCGCAGAAGCGCTGTTTTACGCGCTGCTTGGCGGGCTGCTCGGCGTGGCCGCCGGCATATTACTGACAAAAATGTCCGGGAACATCATCGGTATCGAGGCGGAAGTGTCGGGTTCCGCCGCCGCGCTCAGCGTGCTGTTTTCCGCGACGGTCGGTATCGTGTTCGGGCTGATGCCGGCCTACAAGGCGTCGAAGCTCGACCCGGTGGAGGCGCTGCGGCACGAATAGGCCGTTTATGAAATGTTGATGCTGACCAGCGAAAACGCCCTGTCGGCGGCCTTTTTCAACAATGATTTCGCGTTTTGTATACAATATTCCAAAGTCATCGGTGCATCAGGAAGTGCCAGCATCGCGCTGACACCAAGCGGAAAAACAGCTTCGGCGCCCTCGCCGATGCTTCCGGCAATCACGATAACGGGGACATGCGCGGCGCTTGCGTATTGCGCGATGCCGTGTACGACTTTGCCGTATGCCGATTGCGCATCGACGCGCCCTTCGCCGGTGACGACGATGTCCGCGTCACTGATTATTTTATCGAATTCAACAAGCGCCAGTACGGCGTCGATGCCCCGTTGCAGCGCCGCATCCGCAAAAGTATGCAGCGCCGCGCCGATGCCGCCGGCTGCGCCGGCGCCCGGCATCGCCGAGACCTCTTTGCCGGCATAAGTGTCCAGTATCTTCGCATAGAGGCACATGCCGGCCTCAAGAAACTCAAGCTGCCTCGCGTCCGCGCCTTTTTGCGGCCCGTACACATAAGTCGCGCCGTTGCTGCCCGTCAGTGGGTTGGTGACATCGCACATGATCGTTATGCGTGCATCTTTCAATCTTTGATCAAGGTGAGAAACATCGAGCTTTGCAATATTGCAGAGCTCTCTGCCGCACATGCGTACGATCTCAGTACCGTCTTCTCTTAAGAACCTCAGCCCGAGCGCCTGCATCGCGCCGGTGCCGCCATCATTGGTCGCGCTGCCGCCGATGCCGACGAGTATGTCTTTAAATCCGTCGTCCAGCGCCCGGCGCAGCATCTCGCCTGTGCCGTATGATGACGCTTCAAGCGGATCGCGCTCTTTGTCGGAAAGCAGCGCAAGTCCGCTGCACTCGGACATACCGATGACGGCTGTGCCGCCCGCGTCGCCGAATACACAGCCGATCGGCCGGCCGAGAGGGTCATGCGCGGCCGCTTTTATGATCTGCCCGTTTGTCGCGTGAACGAGCGCCTCGACGGTGCCGTCGCCGCCGTCCGCAATGGGGACCTCGATGATCTGTATGTCTTTAAAGTGTTCCTGTGCGCTCTGCCTGACGCAGGAGATAAATTCAAAAGCGGAAAGCGATCCCTTAAAAGAGTCGGGCGCAATAACGATCTTCATATTTGCCTCCTTGATTTTTTTACGGGGCCCCGGATGACGCGTAGCGTCATTGAGGCAGTTTGATTATATCAGAAAAACAAAGTATGAGACAAGTATCGGGGTTTATCTACATTATATATAATACATAATATATAATACATATTTGACGCAGCCCGAAAAGTGCAGTATAATTTGAACAGTTGAACAAACGTTCAAAGGAGTGGTATTTATGCAAAGATGCACACAGGATATCGCACTCGAGCCGATACCGGAAGACGAGGCGAAGCGCCTTGCGGAATTCTTGAAAGTGTTCGCCGACGCGGACAGGATACGCATACTCGCATTGCTGAAAGACAAAGAAGTCTGCGTGGGGCATATCGCGGACGCGCTGGGGAAAAGCATTTCCGCCGTATCGCATCAGCTTGGCCTCATGCGGGCCCGGCGGTTGGTGCGTTATGTCAAAGACGGAAAAAATACATACTATACATTAGATGACGACCATGTGTCGATGTTGCTTGATGCGGCGCGCGAACACTGCCGTCACGTATAGGGAGAACGCATGGCTTATATCAACGAATTTATCGGCATATTCCTTGATATGTCGCTCTATATGCTGATCGGCATGGCGCTGACAGGGGTGCTGCACGGTGTCATGAAAAAAGACACGGTCGCAAAGCATCTTGGCAAGGGCAGCCGAGCGCCGGCGCTCAAAGCGGCTTTGATCGGCGTGCCGTTACCGCTGTGCTCGTGCGGCGTACTGCCGACGACGGTTTATCTCAGCCAGAGCGGCGCGACGACATCGGCCGTGATGGC
>JAQTSP010000077.1:3793-10095 GCA_028711205.1 Eubacteriales bacterium
GGCGTTTTTGATATCCACACCGCAAACGGGCGTCGATTCGATTATTGCGACGTTTGGGCTTATGGGCGCGGTATTCGCGGTATACCGGCCGGTCGCTGCGTTTATCTCGGGCGCGGCCGGCGGCGCTTTGATACAAAAGATCGCGGGGAACAGAACAATTGAAGGGGAGGCCTCCTGCGCCGCCGACGGCCAAATGTGCGGCTGCGCGGAGGAGGCCGCTGCGAAACCGTCGCTTGCGGCGCGTATTAAAAGCATGGCGCGTTACGCGTTCGTCGAATTCGTCGACGACATATCCATCCATTTTATAATCGGTGTGGCGGCGGCGGCGGCGATCACGATGATCATACCGGCCGGCTTTTTTGACAGCATCAACCTGGGATCGGGGATACAGGGTATGCTCCTTATGCTTGCCGTCGGGTTTCCGATGTATATCTGCTCGACGTCGTCGATACCCATCGCGGTCGCGCTGATGATCAAGGGCATCAGCCCGGGTGCGGCGTTTGTGTTTTTGTTCGCAGGCCCTGCGACCAACGCGGCGTCGATGGCTGTTCTCGCAAAAAAGCTGGGTAAAAAGACGATGGTGGCATACCTTGCGGTGATGGCGGTCTGCGCGGTCGGTTTCGGGCTGCTTCTCGACGCGTTGATCCGCTGGTTTGCTCTGCCCATGCCTGAATTCGGCGCAGCGGCGATCCAATACGGCGCGGGCCCGCTTCAGACCGCCGCCGGCATCGTTTTTGGCGTCATACTGCTGCGCAGCATCGCCGCGAAGCTGATCAGGCGGATAAGATCAAAAAAGACACCGCCGGTATGCTGAAACCGTAGCCGAGGCGGAGGAATAAACTGACGAGGAGGTCTGTATGAGTCAAGTAACCGTATATCCGGGGCAGGCGAACGGCGTGATCGCGGCGCCGCCGTCGGTCGGCGAGGGGCTACGCGCGCTTGTGACAGCGGCGCTTACACAAAAAAGCGTACACGGCGCGGGTGGCAGCGCGGATGTTCTGACGATGCTGGGCGGACTGAAAGCGCTCGGCGCGGCCTGTCGGCAGGAGGGCGAAACGATCGTGTTTTACCGGCCGCCGGCACCATGCGAGGCAAGAATCGGCTGCGGACGGTCGCGCGATGCTTTTTGTTTTCTGCTGGCGCTGTGCCTTGGTATGGGCGGAAGATATACTTTTGTCGTTGAGGCGCCTGACAAAGAGATGGCAGGCATACAGCTTTTTCTTAAACAGCAGGAGATCGATTATTCGGTAAGCGGCACACGCCTTTATATCTGCGGCAAAATCAAATCAAAAAAAATTGAGATAAGCGGCAACATCATGCCCGAATTGGTAAGCGGCCTGCTGCTCGCGCTGCCGCTGATGGATGGCGCGGCCGTGCGCGCGCCTGACGATGCGTATCTGCGCCTGACGCGGGATATTATGGCTAGGTACGGGCAAATCATTTCGCCCGCGCCGGAGTATTCGCTGACAGAACGCCGCGACGTGCCGATCGATTGTGGCTGCCGTATCGGCGGCGACTGCGGCATCGCTTCATATTATCTGCTTGCGGGGCTGATGTCGGGCCGCGTCGGCGTAACAGGGCTCCTGTATGACAGCGTACAGCCGGAGAGACGTGCTGTGGCACTGCTGAAAGAAAAAACATCGGGTATAGAGGACTTAAATGGTGCGGTGTTCGCCAAAAAGAGCCGTATAGCCTGCTTTGACGCCGATGCGCAGGAGTTTGCAGCCGCCGTGCCCATGCTGATCGCGATGTTTTGCGGCGGAAGCGGAAAATGTGTGATAAAAAACGCCGATAAGCTGCAAAATAGAGACAAAGCCGCCGTGACGGGCGCGGTCCGCGCGTTTGGCGGTATCGGCGCGGACATTGCCCGTCACGGCGGCGATATCGCGATCGAGGGCAGGAAAAAGCTGTTTGGCGGCGCATCAGGTTCTTTTGGCGACGCGCGCATCGCCATGGCGCTTGCCGTTGCCGCGCTGCGCTGTGAGACCGCGGTCACGATCGACGACGCCGGTGCCGTATCGGCGGTAGCCCCTGATTTTTTCAGAAAGCTTTCGGCGCTGGGTATTCTTATACAATAATATGGAGAAAGCAGTATGGATACGCTTGACAGATTGGCAAAAATGGCAGGCCGCCTGGATGAAAGGATTATCGGTCTCTTTGAAAAACGCATGAGTTTAACAAGAGAGGCCGCCGGGTATAAGAAAAAGCACGGCATCAGGGCGGACAAGAAAAAGGCGGACATTGGAGGTATCGTGACTGATACCGCGTGTGATATTGAAGTGATAGAGTATACGGAAGGGCTTATCATGTATATTCATGCTGTATCAAAGAAGCTTGAAAGCAAGATTTTAAAGAAAAAATGATTTTTTATAAAATAATTACAAAAAATTAACATTAGTTGTTGACATTTAGAACCATAAGTATTATAATACCCCCAAACTTAATAGTTTATCGTTATTGTATTCATACTATATTTATACTACTATTTGAGGCAAACCCGCGGCCGCGTTCCCAGAGAGCGTGGACGCAAAGCATGAAGTCCAAGGCTGTATAGCTGCGATTGTTCGGCTGCCTCTAGGTAGGGCAGCTGTTTTTGTCTATAGTATGGGTCCTTTGAAAAGGGCAAACATGCCAAAAGGCATGGACGCAAAGCATGAAATCTAAGTCCGGTATACAGTGCTGATCAACTTGCGATTATGCAGTAAAAGAATCGGATATGATGGTTCGGCCGCCAAAGAGGTTTATTTTGGCGGCTTTTTTGATTTCCGGGGTTCCCGGCGATACCCAAGGGGGGTAGACTCCGTAAAGCATCGTTGGCCCGGGGCACCAAAAAAGACGCGAAGCTGCCTGGTAGATGGCAGAAGTTAACCATATGTTGGTGAAAAGCAAACCCGTGCGAAAGCCGGGGACGCAAAGCATGAAGTCTAAATTCGGCGCAAGATGTGCCGGATAGGACGGTTCGGCCGCCTCAAATACTTGAGCGCGGTTTTTTATTTTAAAAAAATGTAAAATACGACGGAGAAATGAAAGGAGTCGTGTCATGAGAAAGAAGAGGATTTTATTTGTATTATTGGTTGTAATGATGCTGACCAGTATGTTTACAACAACTGCTTTAGCGGCAGCCCATACTGTTACGTATAACGGAAACGGTGCAACGTCGGGGGACGTACCGGTAGACAACAATACGTATAACAACAATCAATGGGTTACTGTGCTGGGCAACACCGGCGGCTTGGCAAAGACGGACTATGCGTTTGCGGGCTGGACCAAAAATTCAGACGGAAGCGGTACGGTGTATAATGCGGGCGAATCATTCAAAATGGGGAACAGCGATGTGACCCTGTATGCGAAGTGGGTGCAGTATACCCTGACGATTGACATGGAAGGGGATGGCGACGGCACGGTCACGAAGGATCCGAACCAGAGCTTGTACGCTCCCGGTACTGTTGTATCGCTGAGTGCGACGCCTGATGCCGACTCCACATTCAGAGGGTTTTACACGACCCGTTCGGGAAATTCCTGGTCAGGCTATACCTATTCCGGTGAGTTGGATCCTGCACAGGTCACGATGGACAGCAATAAAACAATATATGCTGTGTTCGATGAGAAAGCGACCTATACCCTGACAATTGACATGGAAGGGGATGGCAGCGGTATGGTCACGAAGGATCCGGATCAAACCTTGTACGATTCCGGTACTGTTGTATCGCTGAGTGCGACGCCTGATACCGGCTCAACTTTCAGAGGGTTTTATACGACTCGTACATGGAACGGTTGGCCAGACTACGATTATACCTATTCCGGTGAGTTGGATCCGGCCGAAGTTACGATGGACAGCAACAAGACGATATATGCGGTGTTCGATGAGGTGTATTACTTTAACCATATCGATGTTCGCGTGGCTGGGTCGCTGACCATTGACTATCAGATAGACGGCGTATCAGAACCCGATTATCCGATGCTGCTCGACGTAACGACATCGAATGTCACGGGCAGCTATACGGTAGGCGGCGTCACAACTCAGGTAACCAACTTTTCATATGTCCCCGGTTCGGGCGATGCCGACGAGTGGCGTGCGCTGGGATTATCGTTCCCCTGGCCTGATTCGATCACCATCAACGCAACGCTGACGGTGACGAGCAGCGGAGAGTATTTCGGGGATACTTTCTCGTTCAGCAAAACGTACACAGGGAGCGGGCTCCAGACGGCTTATGATAATTGCCCCGGCTCAGAATCGGCTGGAACGAAAGGTTTTGATTTTGACCTGGATGCAGAAGACGTTGAGAACATCATAACAAACACCGTCACGTTCGAAACGTCGACGGGCGGCACGATTGACGGCGGCACCGAGGATATCGTTCATTCGGGTTTACTCGACGGAAGCGATTGCCCGACGCCCCCGGCCGTCAGCGCTGATTCAGGCTATAATTTCGCCGGATGGTCCAAGAATGGCGGTGCCACGCTGTATACTTCGGACGAAGTAAATGCGATGACGATCAACGCGGATACCACATTTACGGCGACTTTTGAAGAGCAGCTCGAATTCAGGGTTCAAAATTTCAACGGCCTCGGCGGGGACCATGGATACATACAGGTAACATATGACGGAGTTTCTGTCGATTTGGATTATGGCGAGGAACATACATTTATATACGACAGTAGTGCGGGAGATGTTGTGGCCGATTTTGTACCCGATACGGGATGGGCATTCAATTATTATGTTATTCAAAATGGTGCAACACATATTTCCGATGATCCCGATTATATTGACCCATCCTCTTACGCAGGTGAAGATGGCGCTAATAATATGATAAAACTGAATCCGAAATGGAAATGCACCACTATGAGCGTCACGGGTTATGAGGACGTGTATGACGGGCAGCAGCACAGCGTGACAGTTTCCGGCACGGAGACGGGCGATGTGATCACCTACAGCACGGACGGCGGCACAACATACGACAGCACACAGCCATATTATACTGATGTGAACGCACCCAGCGGTGCTGAAGTGTATGTGAAGGTCGAGAGGGAAGGCGATGAGATCTTTGCCGGTTCGGCCGTTGTGAAAATTACACCGGCAGAGCTGACAGTGACGGCGGACAACAAGTCTGTCACATACGGCGATGCGGCGCCAACCTATACGGCGTCTTACAGCGGCTTTGTGGCAGGCGAAGATGACACCGTCTTGACGGGAGCGCCGTCGCTGAATTGCACATACACCGCAGGAGATGACGCGGGTACCTATACCATCACGGCGGGTGCGGGTACTCTGGCAGCTACGAACTACACGTTCAGCTGCGTGAACGGAACACTGACGGTGGGCAAGGCGGCCTTGACGGTGACGGCGGACAATAAGTATATCACATACGGCGATGCGGCGCCGACCTATACGGCGACATACAGCGGGTTTATCACGGGCGACGATAGCACGGTGCTGACAGGTGAACCGTCGCTGACCTGCCCCTACACTGTCGGACATAACGCAGGAACCGATATCATCACGGCGGGTGCGGGTACTCTGGCAGCCACGAACTATACGTTCAGCTGCGTGAACGGAACGCTGATAATCGGCAAAGCGCCGATGACGATAACAGCGGTTAACAAGATCACAATATATGGAAGCCCAGCACCTGGGTTCTCGGTTTCCTATAGCGGATTCCTTTGTGGCGACACTTCGTTTGACATCTATGGAACGGCACATTATGCATGCAGCTATACGGTAGGCGATAATGCCGGAAACTATACAATCACGCCGAGCGGACTGTGGTCTGACAACTACGCGATCACGTTCGCGGACGGGACGCTGACGGTCAGACAGAAAGATTTGGTGGTCAGGGCAGATAATAAGAGCACGGCATACGGCAGCGCAGCACCTTCATTCACGGTGTCGTACAACGGGTTTATCACGGGCGACGACAGCACGGTGCTGACAGGTGAACCGTCGCTGACCTGCCCCTACACTGCCGGAGATGACGCAGGCACCTATACCATTACAGCGGGTGTGGGCACTCTGGCAGCTGCGAACTACAGGTTCAATTTTGCAAACGGTACGCTGACGGTGGGCAAGACGGTCTTGACAGTGACGGCGGACAACGATTCTGTCACGTACGGCGATGCGGCGCCAACCTATACGGCGTCTTACAGCGGCTTTGTGGCAGGCGACGACAGTACGGTGCTGACAGGCGATCCGTCGCTGGATTGCACCTACACCGCCGGAGATGACGCAGGCACCTATACCATTACAGCGGGTGCGGGCACTCTGGCAGCTGCGAACTATACGTTCAGCTACGTCGACGGAACGC
>JAQTSP010000078.1 GCA_028711205.1 Eubacteriales bacterium
CTATGAGCTCCTGCTTATCGCGCTCGCTCAGCTGCCCGTTCTCCGCCATCATCAGCATCAGTCTCCCGACCGAACCGAAGTAGCTTCTGCGCGAGAGCAGCGCACTGCCCTCTGCCCGCATCGCATCATCCTGCGAAACGGCGGGCGAATAGATCTTGTCCTTTAAGTTCCGCTCCTCGGAAATGATCAGTCCTTTTGCCCCCATGTTGCGCAGATACGTGTGATACGTTTTATAGCTCCAGTTGACACCGGGCTGCTCCGCCTGTATGCGCGCCACGATCTGCTTCATCGTCTGCGGAGGATTCCCCCACAGCGCCTTTAATATGACCCATTCCGAGTCTGCAAGCCTCTTATTCATTTACACACACCCTCCAACAATATACCCAAACGCATCGCCTGTCGTTACTGCCTGCGACACATTTGTCTTTAGTATGCACGACAGTTGTTCTTTTGTCAAGAGGATAAGCAAATCTGCTTTTTACCCTTCCTCTTCCTCCCCGGCCAGTATCGCCTCCTCCTCCGCGATCACGCCGGCGGTACCATAAGATGATCCGATAACGCCGCCGTCGATCGCGTTAAATATATAAACATCCCTGTCTACCTCATAGGTTTCCCCGTAATATGTAACTGTTTCGGATACTTCAAAAACCCATACGGGAACCAAAAGCGCCTGGTGCACGTTGTTCTCAACACTGATATATCCGACGCGAAGCCCGGCCGAGTTGACGGTTACCGTTAATTCTTCAAGGCCTTCCCTGTCCAATTCAAATGATTTCTTATAGTATATCTGATCCTTTAAGTCCTGCTGTATTTTTTCAAACGCCAGCAGCGGCACATTCCCGGACACCGTTTCCACAACCTGCGCACAACCGGTCCAGCTGAAATATTCAACGCCATTTTCTGTTACGACAATCGCAACGCGCTCCTGGAAAAATGGCGGAGAATATGCGGGTTCTGCCTCCCCGGCGTTTGTAGACCATGAGGTTCTCTGATAGCCGGCAATTCCGCCGCTTTCCCGAATATATTCGAACGCATAGCCGCCCCTGTTTGTCTCGTCATACAAAATCGCTTTTTCGGCATTATCGAGCACCATGTCTTCGATGCCCAGATCATCAATGATATTCTGTGCCTGCGCCGCCGCATCCGCCTCGGAAATATTGATACCGGCCAGTATCGTTTCATAGTCAATCCACTCAACATCCTCCGGCATAAAAAACGACGCTGTCTCGTATCCGCCTCCGCACGTATATGAAAAACTGGTGGAAGTATTGTATCCTTCCACATAATTCCCCGCATAAATACTTGCATCATTGCCGCTTTTATTTTCTACCGTCACGCAAAAAAAGTTTTCTCCGGCGGCAGTGTCCGCGTTTCCATTCTCGTCTTTCCGATACGTCAATGTTGTATCGGCGTAGACTCTCGGAGAATCCTCCGGCGCATTAGCAATCTTTTTCTCAAGCTCTTCGACATATGCCAGGCTCTGCTCGGTTATCACATATTCTCCATCGATCAAATCTCCTTTTTTCGCCTCAACCAACTTTTCCTCATAATCGGCTTTGGTCATAACTTCCGGCTCATACAGCTTGTTATCTCCGGCAAAATACGCCACCAGCTCGTCCAAGCGCTGCTGAGAAAAAGTCGCCGGTTCCAGCTTGACCACGGGATACACACTCACATCGGGGAGCGTCACGTCCGTATCGATGGCGATCGTTAGCTTGCCGTTTTCGACTGTTTCGCTCCAGTGGCCCGGCGCTTCATACGCCGCAGCCGGAGCGGCAGTGGCATTGATCGCTTCCTCGAATTCCCCGTCACCCTTGTTGACGATCACTTCTTCCTCGGGCGTCGGCTGGCACGCCGTCAGCACACACGTTGCCAGCATAACGGCGGCGACGCATACGGCGGCAAGCCTGCCGCCCGCCTTTGTCTTTCTGAACATACCCCTGATGCGCGTTTCCATGCCGCCGCGCCCGTACGCCATGCCGATTGCCGCATACAGGCGGCGTTGTTGAGTCCGTGCGGCATATTGCAGCACAGTACCGATATAGTCCTGCCTTGTCTCATTGCCCAGCACACCGAGCGTCCTCTGGTCGCACGCTGTCTCCATGTCTTTACGCACGAGCCTAAAACACAGCCAGACAAACGGGTTGAACCAGTACACCGCACCCAAAATATTCAGCGCCAGAAGCACGATGAGGTCGCCGTGTTTTACATGTGCCAGCTCGTGCATGCAGATATGCCGTATCGCCGCATCGTCCTGCGCTCCGATATCATCCGGCAGCACCAGCGTCGGATGGACAGCGCCCATGATCACAGGCATACAAAGCGCGGACTGTGTGACCACTGCGACGCGACGTTTGATGCCCAGTTGCTGTCTGCATTGCTCAAATATCGTCATCACCCGCACAGCCGGCGCTACTCTCGCGTGACGGATACTGCGCCGCAGGTTAAGCGCGCAGAGGCCCCTTATCGTTCCGGCTGCCAAAACGCCGGCCGCCCAAAGCGCCAACACCCAGGCTGTCCAGTCAATCGGTTCCGGCTTTGCGGTCCCTGCCGTTTCGTCTGCCGGCACATCTGCAGTACTTTGATTTTGCACCGATGCAGCGGCCATTTTAGCCGCATCAGTCGTTGTCTGTGGTTGGGACATGCTTTCCAATTGCAGCACCGTATCCGGCGCATATGCCGCTGTTGCCGGCCATCCGGCCGTCTCTGTTACAACGGCGTTGTCCGCAGAAACTGCAAACAGCCCAAACGGGCTCAAAGCACTCTCAAACCCGAACGGTACAATCAGTTTGAGCACCACGACGGCCCAGAGCAGGTATTGCAGCCTGGCCGAAATCCTGCCCCACAGCAGTTTGCGCATCAGCAGCATCAACCCAAAAAGTACGGCGAACACGGCCGCGTTGATAAAGAGCGTCGTCAATATGTTTACTGTCATGGCTGCTCACCGCCATCCCCAGCCTCAAGCCTTGCGGCCAGTTCCAGCAAGTCTTCCCTGTCCTTGTCAGAAAGCTGCCCGTCCCTGGCCATCATCGCCACCATCGCACCCATCGAACCGGCGCTGATGCGCGAAAGCAGCGTTTCGCTCTCCTGGCGCAGCGCTTCGTCGTGCGAGACCAGCGCAAAGTAGAGCTTATCGCGCTTGTTTTTATCCTCGCAGCCGATCAACCCTTTGCAGAGCATGATGCGCAGGTACGAGTGGTATGTCTTATACTGCCAGCCGACATCCAGCTGCTGCGCTTGCACACTGGCGATGATCTCGCGCATCGTCTGCGGCTTTTTGCCCCACAGCGCGTGCAGAATCGTCCACTCCGCATCTAGCAGTTTTCTTTCCATGGCGTTCACCCTCCATTCACAGATTCTTATATCTCATAATCATAAGATATATTATGTCTTAATAATATGAGATGTTTTTGGATCTGTCAATGGGTATTTTGCAATTAATCCGAGCCGCCTTTTATCGCGTTTTCCATATCTTCAATGCTGGATATGGGGAACGGGGCCATCCTGCCGCCGTCAACGGCATTCAATATGAGCAACTCCTCTGTTTCCTGTTCGGTGATACGGTTGCCGTTGTCATCAGTATAATTCACCGGAAACTTTTTGACATAGCGTATGTACCAGGCCGGTACATACATGGCTTTGTCCGGCTCGTCCTTGACACCCACAAGCGTCATCTTGAGTTCGATGCTCTCTACGTTGACAGTCGCATCCCCGCCATAGCTTTCGTCCAGATAGGCGCAGTTATAAAAAATCTGGTTGCGTATCTTTTCTTTCATGTCGTCAAAATCCATGAGGCTCGCGTTTTCCGAAACAAGCTCCGTAATCGTCAGCGGCCCGCGCCAATCAAAATACTGTACTTGGGCGTCTTCATCGACATAAATTAGTATCTGCTCGGGCAGCCACGGTGCCGAATACTCAAACGTATCATTTGGACCGAAGCCAAAGCCTTCAACCAGCTCGGTTGCTATACCGTCGATACTGCGCGCGTATTTGATGTAATACCCTTTCGATTCCGCGCTTTCTTCCGTCACATCCGAATCGACGCTCGTCTTTGGATAGAATAACGCCTTCTCGACACTGACGGGAACCATATCACTGATCCCGAACGCATCCAGCACATGCTGCGCGGCCTCAAACGCATCGTCCTGTGACAAAGCGATCTCGCCCTCGACGCCTTTTCCATACTGGTCGATCAACTGGGATTCCGGCGCAGAGTACCAGCCGTTCGTAAAATTGAACTCGTTATTGGTGGCATGTACAAACCCGTATTTTCCGCCTCCAAGCTCAACGTAACCGCCAAAGCCGCTCCCGTCCTCTTTGATCGTGAGATCGGTGAGGTATTGCTCGCTCCTGTCAACCGTTTCCGGCGCGGCTTCGATCCTTCTCTCAAGCTCTTCCACCCAGGCCAGCGAATCCTCTGTAACCACGTACTCACCGTCAATAAACTGGCCTCTTTTCGCTTCGACAAGCTCCTGCTGCAATTCTTCTTTGGTCCTCTCATAATCGATTGTAAATATGCTTTTGCCCTGAACGAAGTAATCCATCAGCGCATCGATCTGCTCCTGAGTGAAGCTGGCCGCTTCCACGTTATATACCGGATACGCATCGACATCCGGCACTGTGATGACCGCGTCGATAGTGACCGGGACCTCGCTGCCCTGCATGTCCACCGTTTCTGTCCATGTTTCGGGCGCCGAGTATGTCGCAACAGGCGCAGCGGTCTGTGCAATCTTATCTTCAAGCGCATCGCGCTGTACGATAACCGCCTCCTCGGGCGTCGGCTGGCACGCTGTCGTAAAGCACGCCATCAGCATGACCGCCGCAAGAAGCGCCGCCATAATCCTGACCCTGCGGCTCGATCTTTTACGCATAAATATGCCGCGTATGCGCCGCTCGGCGGTCTGCTTTGTATGCCCCATCGCCATGCCCAGCACGAAGCGTGTCTGCTCCTTGGCATACATATCGATAATAGTCGCGGCATACAGCTTCTTCTCCGTATTATCCATGGATCTGACCACCATGCCGTCGCATGCCGTCTCCATGTCCATCTTCATCTGCTTTGCGGCGAGCCAGACAACGGGATTGAACCAGTACACGGCCTTGAGCAGCATCAGCAGCAGACACACCAGATGGTCGCGTCGCTTGAAATGCATCAGCTCGTGCCGCAACGCAAACGCGATTTGCTCTGCGCTTTGCGAAAACATCTGTTTTGGCATGACCACCGTTGGTCTAAGGCTCGCACTCAGCGCCGGCGAAACGAAATCCTTCATCATCACGATCCGGACGTCACGGCGTATACCCAGTTCCGCCTGTATTTCCTCCGCAATATACCGCCATTCGGGCGGCGCCGGAACCGCATCCGCCTTCAGCCGCTTTTTGAGCCGTGCAGCGCTGGCCGACGTATGCAGCAGTACAAACGACGCTCCGCCAAGCCACAGCGATATCAGCGCGGTATTCCAGTCCCATGTAAAAGACCAACGAATCGTCTGCGCGGTATCTTCCGCAGCGCTTGTTCCTGCATCCTGACTCTGCGCGGTCAAATTTGTCACGGTTTGGGTTCCCGCGCTGTCCTGCACCATTGCCGGACTTTCCGTTTCACTGCCCATATCGCCGGGCAATGCGGAAAAATCAACCTCCTGCGCCTGTACCGTATCTTCCGCGGAAGGTATCACGATCAGTGAAAAACCGCTGTTGATCGTCACGGGCATCAGCAGGCGGGCAATCAATATAAACCACACCATATAGAGCATCACCGGAGACGCGTGCTTTTTCAGCAGCGCCCGGAAGAGCATGATCGCGCCATACAGCGCCGCGGAATAGATCGTGATTTCCAGCAGCGTATTGAGTATGGTCACTTTTCATCACTTCCCTTGGTTAGTTCATCGAGCAGCTTCTTTAATTCCTGGTGCTCCTCGGGAGAAAGGCCGCTCTCCTCAATCATGCAGACGAGCAGTTCCTTCGCGCTCTTTTCGCTGACCTTCCTGATCATATGGCGGCTCTCGGCGCGGATGCACTGCGCCTTCTCCACCAACGGATAGTAGAACTTGTCACGCCCCTTGGCCTCAAACCCAACCAGCCCTTTTTCGCAGAGCTTGCGCAGATACGACGCGTAGGTGCGATAACTCCAGTCCATCGTGTCTCCCATGGCCTCGATGGCCCCGGATAATGTTTGCGGCGGTTTTCCCCACAGCGCCGACATCACCATCCATTCGGCATATGTCAACGTATCTTTCATGCTTACGCCTCCAATCCTATGATTATTATTGTGACCTTTTGATTGTTATTATAATCATATTGGATAATCATGTCAAGCGTATGAGAAATCTTCGTTTCATTTTATGCCACTTTTCAATGAAGTTTTGTCGTTTGCAAAATTACGCGTGTCACAAAATGTAATTAATCCGTAACATGTGTAACAATAACGTAATTATATTACGCCAATTTCCTGTCTTTGTCAAGTATAGGTAATGATAACCTTTAATGTTAATACTTCGCGCTCCAGTTCTCATCTTGTCGCTATACTTAGCATCTTTTATCTCTATAAATAAGCGGCAGATACGGTTTTGTCAACTTAAAAAATTGAACTAAAAAAACAGGCGAGGCATCAACCTACACCTGCTTTACAAGCGCCGTGTCAATATCCGGAAGCGCTGTTGATGATACTGCCGTCGATCGCGTTGATCGTCTGGTACACAAACTGATTGTCCATGAGAAACTCGGCCGGCAGCACATCTCCGTCAAAGTCCTGCTCCACGCTCTCATTGCCGTAAAACTTCCACGCGGGCACCATGCGGTACGCGCCGGGACTGTCCTGGATCGCGAGCCGGACCACCCCGAGCTCGATGCGCGATATGGTCACCTGCCCGGATATCAGGCTTGCGACAAAATCATCGTAATCGGGGTTTTCCGGGGCATACCTTGAGAGCTTTTCGAGCGTATACTCAAGCGACATCTGCTGGCGGAATATCTCCATAACCTCATCAAACGTTTTCATTTCGATATTCTCGTTCTCGTCCTCTTTGATTTTCGCCGGGTTCATCCACATAAAATATGACACCTGGTCATCGAGTACCCTGATCTCGATCCGTTCCTGCTCATATACCGGCCCGTAGCGCTCGTCCTCGGGTATATAGTTCCCGGCACCCGGATCGTCGATGACCGGTATATCGCCGTATTCGCGCTGGAAAGTCAGCATGTATCCGTATTTGACATCATCCTGTTGGTCTTTGATTTCATACATCTGCGACAGCGCCATGCCCTCTATGCCCAGGCGTCCCAGCATATCCTGCGCTATCGCCGCAGCCTCTTCATCCGTCAAATCCGTTGCGTTCGTTGAGTTAAGGCCGATCTCCGGGCTGAGGCTGCCGTTAAGCGTCTTGCTCTTGACGAACGTAAACTGGTTCCACCGGTACCCGGCCGACTCATAATTGGACGCCGTGATGCGGCCGTAATAGCCGCCGTCAAGATTGGCGTCAAGCACAATCTTTTGCTCGTTCTCGTATTGGTTCAGTAACTCCTGCGCCTCATCGTCGTCGGCCAATGCCGTCCAGTCGGCGACGTTCTCCTCGTACTCCGCGGGGTCTTCATAGTACTTAGCGGGTTTGAATTCAAGCGTGGCCTCAACCGGCTCATACGTATCCGGCGCCGATTCCAAAAGCCGCTCGTATATCGCGATCCTCTCCTCAAACAGCCGGGTCGTCTGCGCCACGGTTTCCGGGTCGTCTGAATTTAAACCGTCGGAATTGCTGTTTTTCGGATCAGCCAGCGCCTGCCTCAATTCGATGATCTCATCCTGTATCTCGGCTTTTGTCAGTGTTGTGCGCGGCTCATAGACCGTTTTGCCCTCCATCAGCACACCGATCGCGGTCTGTATGAAATCAAGCGATACCTCATCCGGCATGATCTCGATAACCGGGAACTGGGCGACGTCGGGCACAACGACGTCGGCATCGATATTGATCGTAACCCTGTCGTCCTTGCACGCAAACGATTCTTCAACGCTGTCCGGCGCGTCGTAGGCTTTTTCGGGCGCGACCGTCTGCGCAATGGCCGACTCAAGCAGGCCGTCGTTCTTGTTCACGACAATCTCATCCTCCGGCGTCGGCTGGCAGGCCGTCAGCACACCGGTTCCCAGCATCAAGGCCGCAACCAGCGCCGCCAGTATTTTTGTGCACCGTGCCGTTTTACGCCGTTTGAACATATCACGGATGCGCTGCTCCATGTTGCACCGGCCGCTGCTGATACTTAACGCCGCCTGCAGACGCTTGCCGCCTGCAGGCTGTCCGGCAAACTGCAGCACCGTCGATACATACCCGTTTCGCGTACTTTTATCCAGCAAGCGCAGGCACCGCTGGTCGCATATCGTCTCCATGTCCCTGCGCATCAGCTTGATGCACAGCCAGACAAGCGGGTTGAACCAGTACAGGCAATTGAGGATATTCATGATCTGTATCACAATCAGGTCGCCGTTTTTATAATGTATCAGCTCGTGCAAAAAGATGTGCCTCAGTTCTGTCTCATCCGCGTTCTTCAGGCTGTCCGGCAGTATCAGTATCGGTTTCACGGTCCCTGAAATGGCAGGGACGGCGACCGCCGTCTGTACCAAAATATCGATGCGCCGCCTGATACCAAGCTCTTTTCTGCACGCATTCAGCACCGCTGCCAAATACGCCGGCGTCTCTGTCCTCTCACGTCGGATGCGCCGTTTGAGCTGCCACAGGCTTATAGCCAACCATAAACCCATTGCCAAAACGCCGCATAGCCAGATGATCAGCGCCCATTCCGTCTGGTCAAGCTGCACCCGTGCCGCCGTTTGCACCGCCGCCGTCTCCAGGGCAGTATTTGCCGTTGCTGCATCCATTGTTGTATTCATTCCTGCCGTATCCGACATGGCTGGTGTTTCAGGCTGTATACCGATATCCTGGCTTAACGTATATTGTGAGGCATCGGGTGTTGAGACATTATCACCTTGTACCGCCTCCGCCTGCGCAGAAGTACCGGATATCCATCCAATCGGACTCAATGTGCTTTCAAACCCGAACGGTATTACCAGCTTGATGACAACAACCGCCCACAGCGCATACTGCATAACGGCCGACATCCTGCCCGACAGCAGTCTCCTGATTATCAGCATAACGCCGAACAGCACGGAAAAAACAATCGCGTTGACGATCAGCGTCGTAAGCATATCAATGGCCATCACGATCACCATCCTCTTTGCTGAGCCGGTCAAACAGCGCCGAGAGCTCCTGCCTGTCCCGGTCGGATATCTGCCCCTGCTGTGCCATCAGCGCCACAAGACGCCCCATCGAATCCATGCTGACGCGGGACAGAAGCGACGCGCTCTCGGACCTGAGCGCTTGCTCTCGCGTGATGAGCGCAAAGTAACGCTTGTCGCGCGCACTGACGATGTCACATCCGATCAGGCCTTTTCCGATCATCACGCGCAGATACGAATGATACGTCTTGTATTGCCACTTGATCTGCGGTTCTTGCTGTCGCACGCCCGCGATGATATCCTTTAAACCCTGCGGCGGTTTGCCCCATAGCGCCCGAAGTATCGTCCATTCACAGTCCAGCAGTTTTTTACTCATGTTCATACTCCCCATGCTTTTGTTCTTATAAACCAAAGAACATCTATTCTTGATAATACAAGAATAACAAATAAATGTCAACAGTATTTTTTCAATGTTACGTAAAACCCTGCCATCGCCGCCGTGCTGTTGGTACACAATTGACACACAGCGGAAAATTAGTAAAAAATAAAAAATCCTCGAATACTCGCAAATGCTCGTGTTTTCAAGGATTTTCGTGGTGACCCATCGGAGATTGCTTTTTGCTTCGCAAAAAATGCGCTCGGCATTTTGCATGCCTCAATTGGCTGAGCCTCGCGCCTTGATCATCCACCGGATGATCAAGCTCTCTCGAGTTCGAATCTCCATGGGTAAAATAAAGCGACCCCAAAACGGAGTCGCTTTATTTTTGGTGACCCATCGGAGATTCGAACTCCGGACACCTTGATTAAAAGTCAAGTGCTCTACCGACTGAGCTAATGGGTCATATTCTTTTATCCGG
>JAQTSP010000263.1 GCA_028711205.1 Eubacteriales bacterium
CGAATTTGGCATTGAGCTGGTGAAAAAATACGATTTCCTTAGCTGGCAAATAAAGCTTGTAGATTCATTTATTTCCCTGGTAGATTTATCTGGCTCAATGCCAAAATTTTTTGGGGTTTCCGGCAATACCAAAGGGGCTGGGTATTTTCGAGAATCCAAATATATAACAGCGGGCGCTTGACAGACAGGCGTAAATCGGTGTATCTTAATGAAAAAGAACAGGAGAACAGTTCGGGAAACATGAAAATACAGTAATCAAAAACACACGTAAGAATGAAGTCGTGGCCGAAAGGCCGGTTGTTTGGGGATTACTGTACCTGTTGAGCATAATATTATGGGTTTGACGTGTTGTATTCAACACGGTTTGTATGGTGATCCTCTCCGGAAAAGGAGTGGATTTTTTTGTTGCTGGAAATCGTCAATATCGCGAAATATTTTGGACAGAGAAAGATCATCGAACTGAACAGACTTGTATTGTCCCGGGGCGACAAAGTGGCTGTGACGGGCAGAAACGGCTCGGGCAAGACCACGCTGCTGCATATGATCGCAGGGCATATCGCACCGGACAAGGGACATATTAATGTGCGCGGCAGCATCGGCGTGATCGCGCAGCTTGAGGCGGCGAACGGCTCGGAGACAGATCCGCGCATCACCGGAAAGCTGGGGATCGATTGCGGCCGTGTGTACAGTGGCGGAGAAAAGACGAAGGATCGCATTGCGAAGGCTTTTTCGAAGTCCTGTGATATATTGCTTGCGGACGAGCCGACGACCAACCTCGATATCGCGGGCATACGGTGCCTTGAAGAAATGCTGATGGATTTTCGCGGCGGGCTGATGATCGTGTCGCATGACCGCGCATTATTAAAAAAGGTGTGCACAAGAGTACTCGAGATCGACCGCGGCGTCTGCATGTTCTATCGCTGCGGTTACGAAGAGTACCTCGAGCAGAAAGCAATGGAAACGACAGCGTGCCGGGCACGTTACGAGAAGTATGTAACTGAAAAAGCACGGCTGAAAAATGCGGCGGCCGTCAAAGCGCGCCAATCCGCCCGCGTCAGAAAAGCGCCGAGGCGCATGGGCAACTCGGAGGCAAGGCTGCACAGGATGGGTGATCAGAAAGCGAAAGCGAAACTGGACAGTGCGGCAAAAGCGGCGCTGACGAGGCTGGAGCAATTAGAAAAGGTGGAAAAGCCGTGGGGACAAAAGGCCATCGTTTTTGATGTGCGCCCCGGCGCCGTGCATCATCCCGTACTGGTGCGGGTGGATGATGTATCCAAAGCGTACGGCGGCAGAAGCATACTGGAACATTGCAGCTTTATTGTGCCCGACCTTAAAAAAACGGCACTGATCGGCGGCAATGGTTCCGGTAAGACGACGCTGCTCGATATGATCGCAAAGGGCGCGGATGGCATCGAAACGTGCGCAAATTTGAAAATCGGCTATTTCAGACAGGACACAGGAGATCTCAATGATGATAAAAGCGTGATCGGCAACGCGATGGACGGTGCGATATACGACCAGTGCTTTGTACGGACAATATTATCGAGACTTCTTTTCAAGAGGGACGAGATCGGCAACAAGACGGGCGTCATCAGCGGCGGAGAGCGGATCAAGCTGTCAATAGCGAAGGTCATACTCGGCGGCTTCAACCTGCTTGTTTTGGACGAACCGACGAATTATCTGGATATCGAATCGCGGAACGCTCTCGAATCGGTGCTTGCCGTATATCCGGGCGCACTGCTGTTTGTGTCGCATGACAGGGAATTTTTAAGTCGTGTCGCGGACAGGATCGTATGTATTGAAAACAAAACAGCCTGTACTTTTGAAGGGAGGCTGAAATTATTTACCGGACGCAGTCTATAGAAATATCAAAGCGACTATACTTTTTGTTCTAAGTATGTTAATATATAAAAAAACAAAAGAGGTCTGATATGATAAAGTCTCACATAAAAAGATTTTTTTTGATGATATTCGTGCTCCTGTTCGTTATGGCTGTATACATGCCGGTGGCGCTTGGCGATCCGACAGCAACCGATGATCCGACAGCAACCGATGATCCGACAGCAACCGACGATCCGACAGCAACCGATGATGCAACAGCAACCGACGATGCAACAGCAACCGACGGGGAAGATTTCGAGATACTGAAGATCGGCAGCGAAGGCACAGATGTCGTCAGGATACAGATGCGCCTCAGAGATCTTGGATATTTAAATTACAGGGCGACAGGAAATTATTTGGGCATGACGGAACAGGCCGTGATCGCATTTCAGGAGGCAAACGAGCTGTCCACAGACGGACGCGTGGGAGCGAACACATACGAAATACTATTCTCATATGAGACGGTGTCGAGAAAGCCAATGAGTGTGGCGGTACACATAGCTTCAGGGCCGACGCGGCGCGAGGGTGCGACCGGATATGGCGAGATCGCAGACTGGTCCGAAGTGATAAACGAGGCGTTCTCCGTGGGCATGACGGTGACGGTAACCGATTTTAATACGGGTGAAACGTTTGAGATGGAACGAACGGGCGGTACCAACCACGCGGACGTGGAAGTGGTCGACGCAGACGATTATGACACCTTCCTTAATTGTTTC
>JAQTSP010000079.1 GCA_028711205.1 Eubacteriales bacterium
CATAAAATATTTATCCGGATTCCCGGCGACAAGCGCTCGCGCTTTTCTGATTGCGCCGTCCGTGCCGTCCTCTGCGGCGGTTAACGTGACCTTTCCGCCAAACGCCGTGATCATTTTCTGGCGCTCTATCGACACGGCCGCGCTCATCACGATCTCGACGCCATAGCCCTTGACAGCGCCGATCATCGCAAGCGCGATGCCCGTATTGCCCGACGTCGGCTCGATGATCGTCTTGCCGGGTTTAAGCGTCCCTTCCGCTTCCGCCTGTTCGATCATTTTCAGCGCGATCCTGTCTTTGATGCTGCCGGTCGGGTTTGTCCCTTCAATCTTTGCATATATGTCAACATTCTTCTTTGTGCAAAGCTTGTTGATTTTTACAAGAGGCGTGTTGCCTATCGTGTCTAATATGTTTTTGTAAACATGCATTAAGATTCCTCTTTTCATTCAGCTAAAAATTTTTGTACGTATACATCGCGAACATTTCTATTATAATACCAAAAGCCGATAATTCAACTTATATTTTCATTACATCCAATACGGCCGCATAAATATTTCCAAGGTAATATATCCGCCTGTGTAATCCGGACATCGTTTTTTGAACACGCCAAGCGACTCTTTCGTTCCGCTGACATAAGCAAGCGGCACGCCCGCCTTTTTGACGAGTTCCCTGATGATGCCGTATCCATTGACAAGAATGTCTCCCGTTGTCTCGCTGCCAAGGTTCGTATTGAGCACAAAATCGTCGGCTTTGATCCGGGCGGCCGCCTGTATCTGCGTGAATCCCTGTATGATACTGTCCGCGCTGTCCTGAAACGGGCGCATTGTATTCACGACATAGAGTGCCAGGGTATCGGCGCGCACGCGGTCAAAATGCGATTTCAAGCTGCCGAGCGCCGTGGCGCCCACCGGGTCGCCGCCGCAGTCAAACACGGCGTATCCACCCTCGAATGCGGCATAAATATCGGGCGGAAGCGTGGGCAGATCAACAGCGGTGTTCGCGTACACCGGCGCGATCACGCGGATGCCTTTGCTTTCAAGCATGTTTTTATGCTCGGAAGAGCGAAAATACGGGTTCACGATATCGAGGTCAACAAGCGACACATCCTTATGATCACGGCCCAGATCAAGCGCGATATTGAGCGCCAGCTCTGTCTTGCCGCTGCCGTAGTTTCCAAAAAGAATTGTGATTTTCTTCATTGATACTCCTTAATCAATCCGGCCTTGAAAACCTGCGCATCAGCGCCTCGGCGCATTTGATGCCGTCTACGGCGGCGGATACGATACCACCGGCGTACCCTGCGCCTTCTCCCGCAGGGAACAATCCGGCGGTGCCCAGGGCCTGCAGATCCCCTTGCCTCAATATACGCACGGGCGATGACGTACGTGTCTCGACGCCGGTCAAAACGGCGTCCGGCATGTCAAAACCTTTGAGCTTCTCGCCAAAATGTTTGATGCCGCATTTCAGCGCGGCCGATGCAAAAGGCGGCAGGCATGTGTGCAGGTCTTTGCATACCGTGTACGGCCGATATGACGGGGTGACGCTGCCGAAACGCCGTGTCACCCGTCCATGAAGAAAATCTTCAGACCGCTGCACGGGTGCGCCGAACCCCCGGGTATAAGCCGCCTGCTCGAACATTCTTTGAAAAGCGACGCCGCCCAGCGCGTCCGCCTGAAAATCATCCGTACCGACGGCGACGACGACCGCGCTGTTGGAGTTCTCGCCGTCCCGTTTATAATAGCTCATGCCGTTGACGACGACACCGCCCGGCTCGGTCGCGCTGCAGATCACCTCTCCGCCGGGGCACATGCAAAATGTGTAGACGCCTCTTTGCTGCTGGTTTGAAGTCAGGCGGTATTCAGCCGCGCCCAGCATCGGATGGGAATATGCGCCGCCGTACTGCGCCTTGTCGATCATATCGCGCCGGTGTTCGATTCTGAGTCCGATCGCGAAAGGTTTTGGCGCCATCGCGATCCCGGCGGCCTGCAGCATCGCATAGGTGTCTCTTGCGCTGTGCCCGATGGCCAATATCACAGCGCGCGATTCTGTCGTTTGCGGCAGGCCGTCTTTTATATGGCGGATGCCGCAAACTTCGCCGTTTGCCAGAAGGATACCAAAAAACCGGCTTTGAAAACGCACCTCGCCGCCAAGCGCCCTGATTTTTTCTATCATACCGGACACCGCGGTGCGTATATGTTCCGTACCCGTATGCGGTTTGGCGATATACAATATCTCTTCCGGTGCGCCGCACGCCACGAGCGTTTTTAACACAACGTCGACCCGGCCGTCTTTGATCCGCGTGGTCAGCTTGCCGTCGGAGAACGCGCCGGCGCCCCCGGCGCCAAAATAGACGTTGCTCTCTTCGGTGAATATACCCTTGTCCGCAAGGCACGCGACGTGCCTGGCGCGTGTTTCGATATCGCACCCGCGCTCCAGTAAAAGCGGCCGGTATCCGTGCCTGGCCAGCGTGAGCGCGGCAAAAAGACCGCACGGGCCGGCCCCGATAACGACAGGCCGCCCGGGGTTTTTGCTGCCATAAGCGATCTCGGGCTCTGTGTAATCCACGGCCTTTCCGAATTCTGTTTCAAGAGACAGCTGCCTTTTTTGATCATGCAGCGTGACATGCAGCGTATACACCAGCCTGATCTCGGGCTTTCTGCAGTCAACGGACTGTTTTTTAACGCTGAGGTGTTTGATCTCGGACGGTTTCAGGCCAAGTTTTTTGGCGGCCGCAGCCGGTATATCTTCATCGTGTCCAAGCGGGACGCTGATACCTCCCACAACAATTGCCATGGCTAAAATCCCTTCACAATTTTGAGTTGTTTGAAAAAAGGGACGGAAACAACCGCCCCTTTATAGCCTCCAAAATACGAAAAAGCTATCATTTTTCGCTGACCGTCACAGTTACCATCAACGGACTGGACGTAAAGTTCTCTTTAGCAAACCCCTCGGGTAGCTCAAACTGTATCTCAAGATTGTAGACATTCGGTTCTAAGCCCTCAAGGTCGATATACGGCACGATATCCGACTTGTCAAGCGCCGAGAGCCGGGATATGCCTGCGATGACGGTGACATCGACCGTATTTATGTCGATTTTCGCCTTCAGCCCGCGCGAGATATTTTTTTGCTGTATGTCAATATTGCTGAACTCTTTGACCTCTGATATCTCGCGTATGCTGATATAGACCTGTACTTTCTCCGTGCTCAATACGCTGACACCTTCGGGCGGCTCATAATCGAGCAGCACAACGACGTCTTCGGCGGCGCCGCTGATACTGTATGCCATGAGTGGTACGGATTTAACGCCGTTTAGTACGGATTTTTCTCCGACGATGCTGACGTTTTCGGGAACATAAGAGATATCGGTGATCTCATAGCCCGCCGCAATATTGTCCTGTCCGAGTATGGAATTCTCGATGTCGACAGGCACGGTCTTCATGGAAAGTATGTCAAGACCGACGATGACGGACGGCAGGCTTTCTGTGAACAGGCTTTCATCGACGATATTACCGTCGTTGTCCAAAAGCGATACCCCCATACTTTTGTTGTATCCCTCGGTCAGGCCGTCAAGGTCGATGGTACAGAGAGCGCTTGCAACCTTCTCTACGTCGATCTTTGCGCCCGATATGTCGATGACGCTTGGCGTTATGACCGGCTCGTTCGCGTAATAGCCGTCCGGTACGCTGCCGGCATATTCGATGTTGACAGGTATGGTGTTTGTAACGTATTTGTCCACATAAATCGTAATTTCTGACGGGTTAATATTCAGCACTTCTCCGTAGGTGGGGTCTGCCTTGATCTTAATCGTATGATATCCTGTCTCTCTGACCGCCGAGAGGTCAATGTATGCTTCAAAATTATCCGTTTTTAAATATTTAAGTTCATTTTGATTGACTTCGACCTTGATATCCACGGTTTCCAGCACCTCGGACAGGCTTTCTGATATAACAAGACCCTGGGCTTCAAGATCCTCGGTATTTTTATATCCGACGGGGATATCGGGGACGACACGTTCCCTCGGCGGATTGGTTTCCGATAAAACATAGCTCCATAATATCACGGAAAACAGTATCGCCATGATCTTAAGAACAAGGTTGCCGCGAAACAGACGCCAGACAGCGTTAAAAAACTTTTTCATTCTGCTTCACGCCCCTTTCGTTTCAGCCTGAGGCCTCTGTGTTTGCCTGTCTGCTTGATCATATAGATATCTTCAAGCAGGTCTCTTATTGATTTTGAATCGAGATATCTGATCAGGCTTCCGTCCTGCGCCACCGATATGACGCCTGTCTCCTCGGATATCACAAACGTGACGCTGTCGCTGACCTCGGAAACACCAAGGGCAGCCCTGTGGCGCGTGCCAAGCTCCTGCCCGATCTGCTTGTTGTCGCTGAGCGGCAAAAAGCACCCGGCCGCTTCGATTCGGTCGTCTCTGATGATGACAGCACCGTCATGAAGCGGTGAATTGGAAAAGAAGAGATTTTCCAAAAGCTCGGAAGAGATTTCCGCACCAATGCGCGTACCGCTTTCGATAACGTCTTTAAGTCCGGTTTTTCTCTCGAAGACGAGCAGCGCGCCCACGCGTTTTTTTGACAGGTTCAGTACTGCTTTTAATATGTTTTCCACATTGCCTTGAGCGTATGAGGACTGTGATGAGTTGAGGTCGATCCGCCCTCTGCCGATCTTGGCGAGCGCACGCCGCAATTCAGGCTGAAAAATGATCACAATCACCAGAGCGCCGGCGGTCAGCACATAATTCAACAGCCATGTGATCCCCACAAGCCCTAAGAAATCTGTCACCCAGGCCGCAAGCAATATCATACCAAGACCTTTTAACACCTGCATGGCGCGCGTTTTGGAAGTGAGTTTTAATAGCCAGTAGATCACAACAGCCAAAAGCACGATGTCGATAATATCGATGACGCTGAAATCTGCTATGCTGTTCATGATTGCGTTTATGATCTTTTCCAAAATGAAAAAACACCCTTTATTATTTTTGCACGACCACCAGTAACATATGCAAGTTCGTATGTCCGTTATTGCATAAGCCATATACTTATATCCTATTATAAACGATATGACAAAAAAATCATACTGGAAAATTAAAAAGAAACAAATTTACGTTATCATAATATCTGATTTGATGTCTGCTTTGATAAACATGGGTTTTAAGGCGGGGCAGGCGCCGCCATAAGCCGCAAAAGGGCACGCATATCATTCTTGTTGACATAAGCACGGCACTTCAATATAATATATTCGTCTAACCATGCAATCCGGCCGTAACCCGGCTTATATATGAAAGAGGTTTAATGAGCAAATGAAGATGACTTTTCAGCCCAAGAAGAGGCAGCGCAAAAAAGAGCACGGCTTTCGGAAAAGAATGAAGACCAAAGCCGGCCAGAATGTATTAAAACGCAGACGCGCGAAGGGAAGAAAACAGTTGTCTGCGTAGATCAAAAGGTGAACCGGCAGTTTTGCCGTATGGATGGAAGGTATATTGAGGCGTGAATATTCGCTTAGGCGCAACAAAGAGTTCAGGTACGTATATAAAAGAGGGAAATCTGTTTCGGACAGAAACTTTACACTCATATATGTCAAAACCAAAACACCGCATTTGAAGGTGGGCTTTTCGGTATCGAAAAAGCTTGGGAACAGCGTTGAGCGGAACAGGATAAAACGCAGGGTGAAAGAAGCTTTCTTTTCCATGCTGGATGGCGTATCAAAAAAATGCCTGCTTGTGTTTGTGCCAAAAGAACATGTAAAAGAAGCCGCGTTTGAGGAAATACTTTTATCAGTAAGCAGGCTGTTAAGACAAGCAGGGTTGTTGGAGAATTAATATGAAGCGCATATTGCTTGCCATCGTCTGGTTTTATAAAAAGGCCATATCTCCGTATACAGGGCGGTCGTGCCGGTTTATGCCAACTTGTTCAGACTATGCTGTTGAAGCGCTGAATAAGCATGGCGCGCTTAAAGGCCTTTATCTTTCGGTATGGCGCGTACTAAGATGCAATCCTTTTTGTAAAGGCGGTTACGATCCTGTCCCGTAAGCGGCGTCACATAAAAATGGAGGGTAAACGAGTTTGGAATTTTTAAGCAACAATTTTATTTCCGAATTTTTTGTAATCGTATTGAAGTGGGTTTACAGCATTGTCCAAAGCTATCCCGCGGCGATCATCATCGTGACGATCGCAATCAGATTGCTGATACTGCCGCTTGACCTGCGGCAAAAGCAAAGCTCGCGCAAGATGGCGATGGTTCAGCCAAAGCTTGAATCTTTAAAAAAGCGTTATGCGAACAATCCCCAACAGCTTCAGAAAAAACAGAAGGAGCTGTATAAAAATGAGGGAGTCAAACCGCTTGCGGGCTGTTTGCCGATGCTGATCACGCTTCCCATATTTTTCGCGTTTTTTGGCGCGATGCGTGTGCTTGCGGCGGAACAGACGATTACGTTTCTGCTCAACGCGCAAAACATTGGGGGAACGGCATATGAACTGCCGAGATGGCTTTGGGTCAACAACTTCTGGCAGCCGGATTCGGGCTTTTCGGCAATTTTGCCGAGCGCAGGCGATTTTGTGAGCTTTGTACAGTCGAATGTGACGTATATCAATCCGCAGTCTCTGCATATGCTTTCAAACGCGGGGCTGATCAGTTATAACGCGTCTGCCGGCCTGCAGGGGACGGCCGCATACGATACGCTCGTTAACAATATCATCGTTCAAAACGGGTTGGAAGGTGTTAATAACGGATGGTTTGTACTGCCGATACTCGCGGGCGGAACATTGTTTTTGCAGCAAAAGATTTCGATGGGGAGCAATCCCCAGATGCAGCAGCAGGGTAAGTTTATGCTCTGGTTTTTCCCGCTGTTCTCGATCTATATCTGCGCCACGACAAACGCGGCGTTCGCGGTATACTGGTTGTTTGCGAACATCTATGCTTTGGCGCAGCTTCTTGTTTTAAACTATATCTACAAAAAGCGAGATCAAAAAACAAAGCCGGACATGATTGAGGAGGCTTCTTGATGGATTTTATCGAAAGTAAGGGCAAAACAGTTGACGAAGCTGTGTTCAGCGGCCTCATTAAGATGGATATGTCTATCGACGAAGTGGACATTGAGATACTCGATGAAGGAAGCGGGCTTTTTAAAAGTGCGAGAGTCAGGCTGACCAAAAAACAGGACGCCAGCGTTCCCGGTGTGATTGGAGATACGTCAAAAAAAGGCGAAGAAAAACAGCGTACAGAAAAACAGCGTGAAGAAAAACAGCGTGAAGAAAAACAGCGTGCAGAATCTAAACCGCGGCATGTTGAGGCACCCAGAGCAAAGATGTATACCGAAGAACAGGTTCCCGTGCCGCAGGCGCCAAAAAATGACGCGGAGAAGTTCCTTCTGGGGCTGTTTTCACATATGGGTATATCCGTTGCGCTGGAGTCTTTCGAAGAAGACGGTATTTTAAAGATTGATATGTCGGGCAGAAGCATGGGTATGCTGATCGGCAGACGCGGAGAAACGCTGGACGCGTTGCAGTATCTGACGAGCCTTGTTTTGAACAACGGTAAAGAAGCATACACAAAGGTGATGATCGATACAGAAAATTATCGCAGAAAGCGTGAGGATACGTTAAAAAGGCTTGCGGCCAGGCTCGCGGACAAGGTTCAAAAATCGGGTCGGCGTGTTGTGCTTGAGCCTATGAACCCTTACGAGCGGCGCATACTGCATTCCACATTGCAGGATTATTCCGGCGTCTATACGTACAGCGAGGGTGAAGACCCGTTTAGAAGCGTTGTTGTCGCTCTCAAGGACAAGGATGAAAAAGAAGAAAGCGCCCGGGAGTAAAAAAGCCTTGACGTTTCAGGAGCAGCCTTGGCGCTGCTTCTTTTTGTGTGGTTTTAGAAAAACCAAAGGCTCAAAGTGCGTCCATAAATTCTTTATACTGCGCGAAAGCGATGCCCGGCTCTTCAAGCGACAGATCCCAGCGCTTGACCCACTCAAGTGAAAAATAACCTTCATATCCGAAATCAATGAGAGCGTGCACAGCATCGGCCACAGGTACGTCGCCTTCGCCAACCATTTTATAGTATACTTTTTTGCCGCTCATCACAGAATCTTTGACATGGACATGTTTGATATACGGCCCGATATTTTTAAGAGTATACGCCGGGTGCTCGCCAAAGAAACGATACGGGTGATGGATGTCGTACAGCACGCCGATACGATCCGTATCAAGCTCATGGAGCAGCGCGGCAAGCACTTTTGTTTTTGCGAAAAAGCCGTTTGTTTCGATCAGCGGCATCACGCCCTTGTCCTTTGCGTAGTTTGAAATATCTATTAGATTGGACATGATGATCTTAAAACTGACGCCGTCGGAAGGCCCGGGCGCCTTATCGCCAAGCAGCCGTATATACGGCGCGCCCACCGCGCTCGCGGTATCCACATACGCTGTTACCTTTTCCAAGATGTCCTCGTCATTCAAATTGCACGACGATGTCAGGCAGGGAATGGACAGAGACAGGCTTTGAAGCTTCTGTTTTGTTGCTGCTATCTGAGAAGGGGAAAACGGCTCGATGGCCGGCGCGTAAAGCTCGCCCAAAACCCCCCTTATCTCGATACCGTTATAACCAAGATCTGACGAGACCGAAACGATATCCGAAAATGACCATTCGGGACATCCGAGAGTGGAAAAACATGTTTTCATATGCGATCTCCTTTAAAAAGTTCAAGCTTGGTATCCAAATGATATTATAAAACAAATAACCAAAAAATGCTATCGGCGCGGCTCAATGTTCATGATTTTTTTAAAATCGGAAAGTGCGGAACAAAACTCCTGCATGCACGTTTTGATCGGTGCGCCGCCGTTAAAATCGACGCCCGCTTTTTTGAGCAGATTCAGCGGATAGTCGCTTCCGCCGCTTTTGAGAAAATCCGTATACGCCTCGAGCACGCCCGGCCTTTTTTCGTATATGCCCGTCGCGATCATAACTGCCGCGGAAAAGCCGGTGGCATATTTGTACACGTAAAATGCGTTATAAAAATGAGGTATCCTTGACCACTCGATGGCGATGGTATCGCACGTCTTCATGGCGTCGCCGTAATAGCGTTTATTGAGGTTTGCGTATTCTATGGACAGTGTTTCGTGCGTCAGCGGTTCGCCTGACTCGCACATCGCGTGGGATATCTTCTCAAACTCCGCGAACATCGTCTGTCTGACCACGGTCGTTCGAAACTGGTCCAGATAATGGTTGAGCACGTATTTTCTTAAGTTTCCGCCGGCCGTATCGAGAAGATGCTTGGTCAGCAGTATCTCGTTGACTGTCGAGGCCACTTCGGCGACAAAAATCGTATAAGACGCGAGCGGATAAGGCTGGTTCTGCTCGCTGTACCACGAATGTATCGCGTGGCCGAGTTCGTGTGCGATCGTGAAAACGCTGTCAAGATCGCTTCTGTGATTAAGCAGCACATACGGGTGCGTGCCATAGGCGCCCCAAGAATATGCGCCGCTCGTTTTGCCTTCGCTTTCAAAAACATCGATCCATCCCTCGGCGCGCGCGCGTTTGAGAAGAGAGATGTATTCTTCGCCCATCGGAGAAAGCGCGTCTGTTGTGACATCCATCGCCTGTTCATAGCTATACTGCGTGTCGGTATCAGGGACAAGCGGCGCGTAGATATCGTACATTGCGATGTCATCCTGGTCAAGGAGCGTTTTCCGCGTGTCGATATAGTCGTACATGACATCAAGGTTGTCATGGATGCAGCCGATCAGGCCGTCATACAGCGAAGCGGGCACATCGTCCGTAAAAAGCGCCTTGGCCAGCGCGCTGTCATAGCCTCTGACCTTCGCGTAAAACACGTCTTTTTTGACGCTTGTCGCATAAGACGCGGCAATCGTGTTGATGCTGCCGCGAAACGCGCCGTAGTATGTTTCGAAAGCGTCTTTTCTGACC
>JAQTSP010000080.1 GCA_028711205.1 Eubacteriales bacterium
GCCGACGTCAGGTTTTTCTGTATGACTTTCGATATGGACTCCTCGTCCTCAACGACCAAAATTCTGTTCCTTGCCATGACATACCTCCGCATATACATGTTCATTTTACCATATATCACGTAAACAGATATTCATCAGGTTGTAAACATATTATAATAAAAGAAACAGATACGAGTTTATTAAATATTCCGAAACTAGTAATCCTAAGGAATTTTTTTGTGTAAATAGCTTTATTTTGCCGCTTATTATTGGTATAATAAAGAAACAATTTCTGCTTTTTGGTATGACGGTAAAAAGCACAAGATAAAATATTTTATTAACATATAGATAAACCTGACAGAAAAAGGGGTAAGAAGATGAGAAGAATTTCATGTATCATTATTATTTTAATGCTGGTGCTTGGAGCGGCGGCCTGCGGCGCGCCCACCGAGGAAACGGCTACGTCCACGCCCACCGCCACAGAAGCGCCCGGGGTCGTCGTTTTTACAGATACCGTGCTGGAAGCGAAGGTACGCGAGGCGATGGATAAGCCGGAGGGCGATATTACAATTGCTGATGCGGAAAAGGTGTTGGAACTGGATCTTTCCAACGAGACAAAGGACGCCGACGATCCGCTCATCACCGACTTAGGCAGCCTTGTATATTTCAAGAACGTGTTCCGGCTGAACCTCATGTCCAACGAGATATCGGACTTAAGCGCGTTATCGGAAATGTCCGGGCTTCGAATACTCGACCTGTCCGACAATCCGGCCGGCGACCTTAGCGCACTTTCGGGGCTCTCTCTTGCCGAACTGACGATATCGGGTAATGGCGTCACCGATGTAAGCCCGCTCGCCGGTATGACACAGCTAAGCTCACTCAGCCTGACCGATAGCCAGATCACCGATGTAAGCCCGCTCGCCGATATGACACAGCTTAGCTCCCTCAATCTTGTTGGCAACCAGATCACCGACGTAAGCGCGCTTTCCGGCCTGACCGGGCTGAAAAGCCTTCTGCTTGCCGACAACCCGATCGAGGACTACAGCCCTCTTAAGGATATCTATCCGAACCTCGAAGAAAAGGATTTCGAGATACTGTCCGACGAGGACGCCATTGCGTTTGGCGACACCGTGCTGGAAGCGAAGGTGCGCGAGGTAATAGGCAGGCCGGAGGGCGATATCACCGTTGCCGATGCAAAAACGGTGACAGCGCTGAATCTGGAAATGGATGATGGCGCCGCTGGCGCACAGATTCACGATATCAGTGCTTTGAAGTTCTTCTTCAACCTGACCGAACTGAATCTGAATAATATGTTCTATAACAACGACGAACCGATCGATTTAAGCCCGCTTTCCGGCATGAGAAATTTAAAAAACCTGTCTCTAAAAAACTGCTCTGTTGTGGACATCAGCCCGCTGGAAAATCTGGTAGCGCTGGAATATCTGGAGGTGCAGCTAAACGGAATCGAAGATATCACACCGCTCTTTGGGCTTACGAAGCTCCAGACGCTTTCGCTGAGCAGCAATCCCATCTCTGATTTTAGCCCGCTGAGTGGCCTTACATCGCTGACCGCGTTATTCTTGACCAGCGTTCCCAATCCCGATATCAGCGCGCTGTCCGAACTGACCAACCTTAAGATGCTTGGACTGCAAGAAATGGGCATCACGGATGTCTCGCCGCTGGCCAATTTGACGCAGCTCAAATTTCTGATGCTCGAAGGTAACCCGATCGAGGACTACAGCCCGCTGGCGGACATTTACCCCAATCTCACGAATAAGGACTTTGAGATGGAGTAAGCCCTGCGAAGCTTTACTGTCAGAGCAATTATTTATGCGAAAAGCGTCCGTCACATGATGAGGCGCTTTTCACATCTTGTACAGGGAATATTATGGATTGGCAAACGGAAACGAACTTGGTATAATATTCTATCTACATATACAAACACGCCAAATAGAAGGAGCAAAAAGCGATGAAGAAAATAATATGCGCTGCCATGACGCTGACACTGATATTGCTGGCCGCCTGCACAGCACCCACGGCGGAGAATACGGCCACCGAAACGGATTCGATGGTGGCTACGCAAACGCAGGCGGTTTCTTCCGTGGAAACCGCGATCGAGGCCGCCACCACGGCAGACGAACTGCGCGCGCTCGTCGGGCAGTACAAAAGCGAAGGAAATGATGAGGCGGTCTACCTCGCGGCCTTGAAGCTTATCGAGCTCGACCCGTCCGACGCGACCGCATATGCGGATGCGGCGGCGGCGTTGCTCGCGCTGTCCGGGGCGAACATCGACGAGATCAACCGCCTGCTGGCGCTTGGCAGCGAGAACGCGCAGGACGTGCAGACGCTCGCCGAGTGGGCGCAGCAGAACCAGCCGGACTTTTCAATCTCGGTGCCCTTCGCGCCCGACTACGCCTCTGCGAACGAAATCAACACAGCGGGCATCACCACGGGCAACCTCACCAACGCGGCGAAGTACAACGGCGGATGGATCGGCGGATTGCTCACCTGGCAGGGGGATTGGGTGTATCTCTCGCGTCCCGACGAGAATTTCGCGGTATACAAAATGCGCGCGGACGGTAGCGAGTACCAGCGGCTCGGCGAGGACAGCGGCAGCAGCCTTAACGTCATCGGCGACTGGCTCTATTACGTCAACTTGAGCGACGGCTGCAAGCCGTATAAGATACGCACAGACGGCAGCATGAGAACGAAGCTGACCGACGACAACTGCGGGTTCCTGTCCGTCTCAGGCGACTGGATATATTACTGTAACTTCAGCGACGAAGGCTGCCTCTATAAGGTGAAAACCGACGGCAGCGAAAGCGTAAAGCTGACGGACGATATGGTGATATTTCCGTGCGTATCGGGAGATTCGGTATACTATTACGTCAAGAAGGATAACGGAGGCCTTTGGCGCATTTCCGTGGATGGCGGAGATCCGCAGTATTTGGCGGAAGCAGGGATGTATTGCGTGCTGGGCGACTGGGTGTACTATGTTGACAGCAATAACCCTTACGATATACGGCGCATGCATACGGACGGCAGCGGCGACGAGCTGGTGAAATCGTTTGATCAGCCCATCACCACGTTCAATGTCACAGCGGATACGCTCTGTGTCGGCCTGGGCGTGGGCTACGAGGAGGACGGCTTCATCATCAGTCAGGAGATAGCCACGTATGATCTGGCGACGCTTACCGAAAAGCTGCGTTTCCAGATGGACACCGAGCCGCTTTGCACCGGCCCGGACGGCTGGTCGTATTTCATCAAATACAGCGAAGGCCTTATATGGTTCGCCATGGACGAAAACGGCGCGCAGCAACAGATCGGATAAAACAGCCGCATCGGCTGCGTGTATATTCATCAATAAAGGAGCTATACATATGAAACAGATATTGTGCGCCCTGATGGCGCTTGCACTCATCATGACCGCCGCCTGCGCTGCGCCCGCTTCAAAGGACACGGTTTCCGCTGCAACGGATACAGCGGCGGTTTCTCAATCACAGGGGACTTCCGATGCGGAAGCTGCTGTGGAAGCCGCAAGTACGACCGACGATCTGAAAATTCTGATGAAGCAATATACAACGGACGGCGACTACGAAGCTGCGCTGCGCTGCTCAGACAAGATGCTGGAGATCGATCCCACATCTCAGGACGCCTATTACGCACAAGTGGCAATTCGGATACTGCTGCTGCAGGCCGGATACGACGAGCTCAACGGTATCATTGCGCAAGGTATGGAATACGTGGACGACCCCACCGGTTACGCGGCGCATATCGGACACCGGCTCGAAGAGAACGACCTGACAGTTGTAATGCCGTTTACGCCCGACTATAGCTCCGAAGACGAGATCAACACATACGGCATCACGGCGGGCAACCAGACCAACGCGGCCAAGTACGACGGCGAATGGCGCGGCGGGCTGCTCACTTGGCAGGGCGATTGGGTGTACCTCTCGCGGCCGGACGAAGGCTTCGCGATCTATAAGATGCGCGCGGACGGCAGCGACTACCAGCGCGTAGGCGACGTCTGCGGGTCGAGCCTCAACGTCATCGGCGACTGGCTGTATTATATTAACGTCAGCGACTTTAAACCCTGCCGCATGCGCACCGATGGCAGCATGAACGAAAAACTGTCCGACGACATGTGCTCTTTCCTCTCGGTTTCGGGCGACTATATGTACTACGACAACGGCAGCGACGACGGGTGCCTCTACAAGGTCAGCATTGACGGCAGCGAATCCGTCAAGCTTACGGACGGAACAGCGATGTTCACGTGCGTGGCGGACGGCTGGGTGTACTACTCCGAAAAAAGCGCGGAGGGCGGACTGAGTCGCGTGTCCGTCGATGGTGGCGAACCGCAGCATGTCGCCTCAGGGTTCTTAATGAACTACTGCGTGGCGGGCGAGTGGCTCTATTATATCAACCAGGACGATACGTACGGCATCCGGCGGGTACATACGGACGGCACCGGGGACGAAGTGCTGTTTCCTTTTGAATTCCCCATCACCACCTTCAACATCTCGGAGGATACGCTCTACATTGCCTTCGGCATCGGGTACGAGGAGGATTGTTTCCACATCAGTCAGGAGATCGTCACGCTGGATCTTGCAACGCTGACCAAGAAGGATCACGTCGATGGGGCAGACACCGAGCCGCTCTGCGTCGGCCCGAACGGCCGGCTGTTTTTCATCAAATACAGCGAAGGCCTTATATGGTACGCCATGGACGAAGGCGGCGCGACCACCAAGATCGAATAAAACAGCCGCAAGCAGGCCGGCGGCATCGACCTCAACTCGGTGAAGGTGGTGTTTGCGTTCGAAGCCCGATGCGATGGCTTCTATACGTCGGGCGGCGATACGGTGTTTTGTATCGGCGGCGATGACAACACGTAGACAGCATCAATATGGACACCGTTGTTGATGCGGTTTTCAGGCGCTAAAAAGGCCCCATTTAAACCAAAACGGTTTTAAGGGGCCTTTTGATGTCTTCTCAAGCCAACACTTTTTTCTTATAGTTCTTCCATGTGATCACATAATACAGCGAATACATCACCGCATAGATCACGATCACCATCATCGCCCGCAGCATCAGCTTTTGTGGAATAACACAGTCAAGCATGCGCAGCGCAAACAGCGCATCAATCGTGCCGAAAATAAATGGCACGCCGAATATAAGTCCAAGCTGTATCGCGACAGAACCGCTGATCTGTTTCTTACTCATACCGATGTTGGAAAGTGTCCGGTAGCGCTGTGCATCGTTGTCGCTTTCGGCCATCTGCTTATAGTAGAGCACGCTGCCCGTCACAACAAGAAACATGATACCGACAAAGAACGCGATAAACACCGCGACACCGAGCGAACTGAAGGATGAGCGAAACTTGAACATATAACTTTCGAAATCCCTGTCGACACTGAGGCCGGTTTCCAACGGACCATTTTCCCCGTTTAACTCTCCGGGAATAAGGCTGTCGATCTCATTGATCATCTCTTCCGCTGCGATCGGGTCGTTTAGCATATAACTGCGCAGATATGCCACGTTATCTCCTGCGTCTTTGAGTATTTGCGCAAATGCATTATCTGACACCACAGCGACGGTACCCACCGTATATCCGTTCGTGATCTTATCGTCACATACATCCACGATATTCAGCGTATATGATGCATCGTTAACGCTGAACTCGAGCGTATTCAGCTTCTGCATGTTTTCCAGATAGTCCGCATTATACGCGCTGTAATGCAGAGACTGATCGGTATACAACATCTCGTTGTCCCTAAGTGATATTTTCTGTGCTTGCCCCGTGAATTTTGCGGCTTCGTTGAACTGGCTTTGAGAGATCACATATCCCTCAGAGATGCCCCCTTTATATGTATCATTAAATTCCATCCGCGGTAAAACCAGCCGCATCTCACCTGCTACACTGATCTCATCATATTGCGCAATCACCGCATCTACATCACCGTCCACATCATCGTATGCCTCTGCCGCGGTATACTGCATATCAAACGGCATGTAATAGCGTACCTCCTGCTCCTGTGTGGTATATACCGACCACATGCTGCCAAGCGCCGTCAATACCATGGCGTTGAGTATCGCAATCGTCGCCAGCGACACGGCGTTACTTTTAATTCGAAATTTTAGCTGTGACAGGCTCGTTAAATTCCTTGCCTTATAATAACGCTTTTTATTACGGCTTAACCACCGGATCAGCAAACTCAAAAACGACCCCATAAACAAATACGTCCCGATGATTACCAGCAACAAAATAATCCAAAAATCACCAAGATTCATCGGCAGGTTGGTGGCGTCGTATACCGATTTGACGTATCCGCCAATGAGCATGACAAACCCCAGTATGCCAAAAAACCAGTTGAACCGCACCTTTTTCTCCGCGGTATTTTTCGCTGTATAGAGATTGATCAGCTGAACGCGGTGGACAAGCGTAGACACCAGAATGGCGTTTAACACGTATAGAAGCAAAAACAAAGTGATGCTGGCCCCAATCGCCCTGACTGATATCGTAAATGCGATATTGGTACTAACCCGAACCATATTGACCAGCGCCATGGCAAACAGCTTATAGAACAAAATACCGACCAACAGGCCGACTGTCATGCTGATAAAACCGATAATGATCTGTTCTAGAAACAGCATTCGGAAAATCTGCCGCTTGCTCATGCCGACAAGAAGGTATGTCGCAATCTCCTGTTTGCGCTTGCTGATGAAAAACGAAGAAGAGTACCATACAAAGACAGCTGAGAAAACCAGCACGACGATGGCAAACGCCAAAAAAGCGGGTTTGAAATTCGCAGAATCCTTTAAATATGCGATATCGTCATTATAATAGATTGCCGCGAAAATATAGAATATCGCCACCAGCACGCAGTTGCTGATCAGGAACGTCAGATAATCACGCATGCGGCCGCGGACATTGATGCCGGCCAGCTTACCTGCTGTCATTGCCGTCACCCCCGAGCACACTTAATACGTTGATGATCTTGTCATACATGGTTTTTCGGTCGCCGTTGCTTCTCAGCTCGTTAAACAGTTTTCCGTCTTTCAAGAAAATAACACGCGAACAGAAACTGGCGGTAAACGCATCGTGCGTCACCATCAATATCGTGGTACGGTTGACGGTGTTCAGCGTTTGAAAGCATGTCAGCACGTCGCGCCCCGATTTGCTGTCCAGCGCGCCTGTCGGCTCGTCGGCAAGCAGCAGAGCCGGCTCGCCGATCACCGCACGCGCAATGGCGCCGCGCTGACGCTGTCCCATTGACACCTCGTACGGATACTTGCCCATCAGCTCGGATATGCCCAGCATGTCGGCAATCGGCCCCGCCGCCTGTTCGATTGCTTTGGCAGCTGTCCCCTTAAGGGATAGCGGAAGTATCATATTTTCTCCAAGCGTCATGGTATCAAGCAGATTGAAGTCCTGAAACACAAACCCGAGCTTATCCCGCCGAAACACCGTCAGGCGCTCAGCTTTCAGGTCTTTCAGTTCCTGCCCGTCGATGACGACCGTACCCGACGTGGGCGTATCAATCGTGGATATACAGTTTAAAAGCGTGGTCTTGCCCGAACCGGACGCCCCCATCACGCCGACGAACTCGCCTTTCTCGACATCCATATCCACACCTTTCAATGCATGACAAACATTCCCGCCAAACTTTGAACCATAATCTTTGGTTAAATCTTTGATTGTCAGTACCGGCATATGCGTCCTCCTTTATTATATACTAATAAAAGTTTACGACTGTTTTTTAATCGAAACCATAATTTATCATGACAAATGCACTTTGTTTCTTACATTTTTGTCACTTAAAAGAGTCGGTGAATTTTGGAATGAATACCGTCGCTTCCGTGCCGGTGCCCTTTGTTGACTGTATGCTGAGCCTGTGCCCGAGTTTTTTTGCCATTTTATCAGCAAGATAAAGCCCCATACCCGTGGCGTTCGTGTTCAGCCGGCCGTTGTTGCCTGTGAATGAACGGTTAAGCACCCGCGGCAGATCGTCTTTGCCGATTCCCACGCCGCTGTCTCTCACCGTTACGCTCACCTCGTTATTGTTTTCCTGCGCAAAAATATATATCGTTCCGCCACCGTGCGAATATTTGACGGCGTTTGAAATCAGCTGGTCAAAAATGAATCCCAGCCCTTTTTTATCGGTCAGCACAAAAAGATCGAGGTTGTCCTGCCGAATCCCGATTCCCTTGCCGATAAACAGACGCGCATGCTTTTTTACGGATGCCGATACGATCGTACCGAGATTGGCCGATTCGATCACATAGTCGTTTGAGAAATCCCGTCCCCGCGCATAATAGAGCATTTTGTCAACATCCTCCTGCAGGCGGAAAAGCTCGTTCTTCAGTTCGTTTTTGCCCTCGAATGCTGTTTTGTCCGCGATCAGACCGATTGCCGTAACCGGTGTTTTCATTCTGTGCGCCAGCAGCGTCAAAAACTCGATCTCCTCCTGATTGTCCCGTTCTTTTCGCGCCGCCTCTTCCGCGCTTTTTTCAATGATCTCCCGAATCAGTTTTTGATAGCGCAGTTCTTTTGTGTCCTTGGGCGGCGGCATCTCCAGACATGCTTTTTCCGCATCCAACGACGCCACTTTGTGAAACTGACTGCTTTTAACAAAATAATCGATGATCAGATATACCGTGCCCGCCGTTAGCAATATGATGACCAGATAATTTATATTATCGGGCAGCATGCGCAGACTTGCATCGAGGTATCCCATCACATACACGATACCCGCAGCGGCAAGATAAACCAAGATATCCATTATCTTATCTTTTAAATATTGCCAAACGCTCATTCTTTCGTCCTCAGCACATAGCCCTGCCCTTTTTTCGTGGCAATGATATTATCAAGCCCGTTGTCCGACAGCTTTTTTCTTAGCCGGTTGACGTTGACCGTCAGCGTGTTATCGTCGACAAAACGTTCATCTTCCCAGAGCACGCGCATGATGTCATCACGCGAAACCACCTCGCCTGCATGTGCCAGCATAAACTCGAGGATCAGATACTCATTGCGCGACAAATCGGCCGTTGTGTCCGGCGTTTTGATCACATGCTGTTTTAGATCAAGCACAATCCCGGGGCCCAGGCTTCTTTCCGCTATCCCCGTCTCGTAGTCGTATGCCCTGCGCAAAAGCGCCGTGATCTTTGCGATCAGCACATCCATCGAAAAGGGCTTTGTTACATAATCGTCTCCGCCCAAAGAAACCGCCATGACCACATCCATGTTGCTGTCTCTTGCCGAAATGAATATCACAGGTACACGGCTTGTTTTTCTGATCTCTCCGCACCAGTAAAATCCGTCAAAACACGGAAGATTGACATCCATCAGCACAAGATGCGGATCGAACTGCGTCAACTCATCCAGTACCGTATTAAAGTTTTTTACCGGATGGCACACATAATGATACCTTGATAATTCCTTAGATATGATATTTGAGAGGCTGCTGTCATCCTCAATCAGCAGGATACGCAATCTTTATCACTTCCCAACATTTGATATAGAGCTTAACATCTGCAATATTATACCACACCCCAGAGATCGTCATACATTTATATGAAAAATGAGGAAATCAGCCGCTTTTTTTAACAAACCGATAACAGACAGTGGCCGCAGATTCACCTCACGATCATTTTATTCACTTGACAAAAACTTTCGCATATACTATTATTAAATTTATCTTTTTGCACTGCATAAAACTACAGTACAAACTGAGCAGGCGATGAACCGTTTATGGTTCGTGGGGCCGGGCCGCGTATAAGCGGCAACAGATTGAATTTTGCGCATCTGTGGGACAGTAGTAGGTGTTCCACAGGTGTTTTTTTATCTAAAAAACGCCGATACTGGACGAATGAAGTGCCATAAGCTATCTTTCGATAAAACGGGGGTAAATTTATGACAAAACCAAAACAAGC
>JAQTSP010000081.1 GCA_028711205.1 Eubacteriales bacterium
CACGGTCCTTGAGCCGCGTGAGGTGCGTGCTGCCGTCGCTTGCTTACGAGACCCCGATCTCAACAAAGCTGAATCCTCTCGCGATATCACGGCCGACGCTTGTTGAGATGCTGGGTAAACGAAAAAATCAAAAGATCAAGGCCTATCTGTCGGAGTTTCTTCAGGGTGTGTCGTCACAAACCGCGGAAGAAATACTGTACCGGTATATGCCGCAGGGGTATGCGGCACAGCCAAGGGAACCGGAAAAACTTGGCGAGGTGATACTGTCATTTTTTTCAGGGCTCGGCGATTTAGAGCCAGCCATGTATCTGCAAAAAGACGGAATGCCGTTCTTTTATTCGCCGGTCAGATACGGCAGCATCGGGGCTGATGCCGTGATCATATATAAATGCGCCAACGAGATGGCCGACAGTTATTATATGAAACTCAAAGAAAAAGAGATGCTGGAAAAAAAGCGGGGTGTATTAAGCAAACGGGTCTCAAAGCAGATCGAAAAACTGTCATCGATACTTAAAAAGCAGCTTGATACGATAGAGAACGCAAAAAAAGCGGAGAAGTATAAAAACCTGGGCGATATCATTACCGCGAATATATACCGGATAAAAAAGGGAATGCGCACGCTTCAAGCCGAGGATTTTTCGACAGGGGAAGGCATCACGATCGCGCTTGACACACGACTTTCGCCGGCCGCCAACGCCCAGAAGAATTATAAAAGATATAACAAATTAAAATCAGGGCTTGATATCACAGCAAAACGTATGATGGACAATAACAAAGAGATCGCATTTCTCGAGAGCGTGCAGGTATCGCTTGTTTCTTCCGAGACGATGGACGAGTTATGCGAAATTGAGTACGAGCTTGGCAAAGCGGGAATATTAAAAACAGCCTCGGCCAGCGTGCGTGCCACCGAAAAGCCGTCGGTGCCGCATCAGTTTGTTTCATCCGACGGATACACGATATACGCCGGCAAGAACAACCGGCAAAATGACACGCTGACGATGAAGACGGCCGGCGCCGATGATATCTGGCTTCATACAAAAGACATACCCGGCGCCCACGTGTTGATATCAGGCGCAAAAGGAAATGTACCGGATATTACGCTGCTTGAGGCGGCCACGATTGCTGCGACTTTAAGCAAAGCAAGGAATTCGCTGAAGGTTCCGGTCGATTACACGCAAAGAAAAAATGTGCGCAAGCCCGGCGGTGCGAAGCCAGGGATGGTGGTATATGACGGATACAACACGATATTGGTGAGCCCGGATAAATCGCTTTTTGAAAGGCTGATTATAAGATAGACGATTTATATTAACCCTTTAAAAATAAATCGTTTTGTTTATTGATTGTTAGCTTGACCCAATCACATTAAACACATATAATATACACAATGTTATTTTATGGAGGTATTATAAATGAATCCTATCGCTTTCTATATTTTTGAAAAGCCGATATATTGGTATGGAATCATCATTGCGGCGGCTCTTATTGTGGGCGTCGTTTTAGGCGTGAGAGAAGGGAAGAGGAGAGGGTACCGCTCCGAAATGATATTCGATTTTTTGCTCATCGCGATACCTTTATGTATTGTCTGTGCAAGGATTTATTATGTGATATTTAAATGGTCATATTACGTCAGTGATCCTATAAAAATATTTGCGATATGGGAAGGCGGGCTTGCGATATACGGCGCGGTTATCGGCGGTGTGATTGCGGCGGCCATATTCTTGAGATGGCGCAGGATTCCCATCGGTACGATGTTGGATATCGCCGCACCAAGCATCATCATTGGACAGGCGATCGGCAGATGGGGAAATTATGTCAACCAGGAAGCGCATGGCATACAGATACCCTATGAAATGCGTGCGTTGAAGTTCTTTCCCGCAGGCATCAAATTAACTCTGGAAGACGGCAGCATTGCCTGGTATTACGCGACATTCTTCTATGAATCAATGTGGAATCTGCTTGTGTTTATCGCACTGATGATCATGAGAAAGAAGATTAAAGTGAGAGGCGGTGTATTCGCCTGGTACGCTTTATTATATGGATTTGGACGGTTCTTCATAGAGGGGTTGAGGACCGACAGCTTGTATTGGGGCAGCATCAGAGTTTCTCAGGCGCTCAGTTTGATACTTTTTGTCGGCGGCATCGCCTATCTTGTGATACAGTCAAGGCGGGATTTGAATTATCCGGCGTATAACGGGTTTTACAGCCTGGAATGGACTGAAGAACAGATTGAAGAATACAGAGCGCACAGCAAGTTATACAGAGCAAATGAAAACGCGGAGCGCGCGGCGAAAAGAGTCAAGGATTTGAAAAATGCGGAAAAAAATAAAGTCAAAGCCGCCAAAGAAAACGCAAAAATCGTCGCGAATAAGGTTGATGAGCTGCTTAAAAAATATGCGGCCGAAAATAAAATCGTTATAAAGGCGGAGGAAAAGGCAAATGCGGCGAAAGAGAAAGTGAAGAAAATAGAAGAACAGATCAAACTTGAGAAAGAGGACGAAGAGCTTTCCAGAATTAAAGAAGAGAAAATCAAAAACGCTGAGGAAAAAGCAAAGAAAGCAAAAGAGAAAGCGAAAGAGATTGCAGAGCAGATCAAACTTTCTGATAAGATAGCAGCCGAAAAAAAACAGGCAAAGCAATCGCAAAAAGATAAAGTTGAAGCCAAAGAAGATGATGATGAGAATTAACAGGTAGAATCCGATGCAGCCTATAAGCAATGGGAAAATCATGGCATAATATGATAAAAATAGACTGATCAATCAGCACCGTCCGACAATTTTATATGCCGGGCGGTGTTATTATTTATCCCAAGGAGGGTGGTCTTATGGAAAATTTAAAAAAGAGCATTATGGGAAAATATAATGCCACAGATGTCGATATGCTGTTACTAAAAGTGAGGAGTGACTATGAAAAATGCTTAAAGGAACAAAAAGAAAGGATCATTAAACTGCGTGAGGAAAACAAGGAGATGTCGATGATGATAGAAAGGTATAAAAGCAACGAAAAATATATCATCGGCGCGATAACAAAGGCCGAAGAAACTGCGCAGTCCATCGTCAATGACGCAGAGAGAAAAGCAAAAGAGCGGCTCAAAATGGCCGAGAATGAGCAAAAGCAGATCATGATGGCGGCCCAAGGATGTTATCTGCGCCTCTGCAGGCTTCGGCAGGTCAGCGAAACCATATTCAGGGCCGTGTCAACAGTCATGGGCGGGTTTGACGAGACGGAAAAAAGCGAGATGACGGGCAATGTGCGGCCAATAAGAAATATGTATGACGGGGCAAAATAACAGAGGCGAAGGCCGGTAAAAAAGTTTGCCGGTCTTTTTTTTCGGGTAATCATAGAATCGTGAGTTTCAGGATTTTGACCATCGTGTAAACAATTTATGAAAAGATATGCAACAATGCGGACGCGGTGGTATAATAATACAACGTATGGAGGCTTGAATAGTGAGCATAGTATTTGATGCGATACAGTTTATTGAAACATCGCTGCTGTTTTCGGCGTTTCTTTTCTCGGCGATCATGTTTATCAGGACCAGAGACAGTTTGGCGGGCCGGACGCTGATAGTTTTGTTTCCTGTTGCGACGATATTGTTCATCTCGTATATGTATGGCATCAACGCCCGGGCCTCGGGTATCAATGATTCAAACATGGCATGGCTGTCGCCGCTATTTGCGCTTTTGGTCATCGCGCTGATCATGGCGGCGATTCTCGCGACATGTTACTATGTCCTGCAGCTATTTCCTGTATCGCATAAAAAAAAGAGGATCGGGTTCATTTCCTGCATGGTACTGGTCGGTATTTTGCTTATTATCACGGCGATACTGGTGATGTACATGTCAAAATCGGATCTGACGCGCGCCATCACCAATGCGTTATGGGCTTTTTATCCGCTCTGCTCGATGGCGCTGTTTATTGAAGCGGTTGCGCTGTCGTGTGTATATAAAAATATCAAAGATACGCATGACCAAAAGCTCGCAGGATATTTTTTGATTGCGTTTATACCACAGATCATGTTTAGCGTTATCGATTTCTTTTTGCTCAGAGTGATATCATTTCAGCTGACCCATCTCTCATACACCGTGTTTTCATTGTTTGTATTTATCGACCTTAGCACTTACTTCTTTAAATATTACAACCGCGATCTGGACATATCAAAAGACAAGCTGGCGCTAAAAGACAAATTTATGCTCTCCGACAGGGAGATAGAGGTCACTGAACTCCTGGCCAGGGGCATGACAAATCAGATCATCGGCGAGCGCCTGTACATTTCGATCAACACAGTTAAATCGCATATCAAGAGCATATACAAGAAGCTGGGCATATCAAACAGGCTGCAGCTGATCAATTTGCTGAGCGGTTTAAGTTCAAGGAATCATCTTTAACAGGCATGCCACCCGAAAGGGTTAGATAAATTCACCTTAAATAATAATTAATTTCATACACCGGGGTCATTGTGCGGTGTCCAATATCAGCCTAGTATCTATTGATATAGGTTTTTATAGCTGCCTTAATTTATTTTGTGTGGTTTTACAGGAGGGTTCTAATTGGATCGTTTTTTTGGCGCGGTTATTAAAAGAAGAAAAGCAATCATCATCATATTTGTATGCGCTGCAGTCGTATGCGGATTTCTAATGCTCGGCGTGGGCCAGAATTATGATATGTCAAAATATCTTCCGGCAGGCTCTAATTCAAAAACCGGTATCGACATTCTGGAAGACGAATACAGCTATAACGGTAGCGCAGTACTTCTGCTCGAAAATATGAGTATTGTTGAGGCCGTCGATACAGAAAAGCGAATCGAAGCAATTGACGGCGTCAACAATGTTGTCTGGCTTGATGACGTGGCGGATTTAAAAGAGCCGGTTGAGCTGATCGACGAGGAAATCGTCAACAACTATTTGGCGGATGACGATGCGCTGCTGCAAATCGTTTTTGAAGAGGACGATTATTCGGAAACGACGCATGCTGCGATCGACGCGATTAAAACGCTGCTGGGCGAGGACAGCATGCTTTCGGGCAGCGCGGTCGATGCGTATATCAACGTCAACTCTGTCAGCGGAAACATTTTTGAGGGCATACTGATCGCGCTCGCGATCGTGCTCGTCATACTATTGCTTTCGACCAATTCGTTTATTGAGGTCGTGCTGTTCCTCGTGACGATCGGTATCGCGATACTGATCAATATGGGTACGAATATTATTTTCGGGGAAATATCGTACATGACATTTGCCTGCGCCGCCATATTGCAGCTTGCCATATCAATGGACTATTCGATCTTTTTGCTGCATCGCTTTGAGTACGAGCGCAAAAATGAAAGCGATCCTGCCCGCGCCATGGCCAAGGCATCGAAAGCGTCGTTATCTTCCATCATGTCGAGCGGCCTCACAACGATCGTGGGGTTTATCGCGCTTATTTTTATGAGCTATACGATGGGCGCGGATATGGGACTGGTGCTTGCAAAAGGCATCGTATTTTCTTTGCTGTGCGTCATGATACTGCTTCCGGCGCTGACGGTTGGCTGCGTGAAGGTGATAGATAAAACGAAACACAAGCGTTTTTTGCCGTCGATGAAAAAAGTACAGCACATATTGAGCGGCAAGGTCAAGTATGTCGTTGTGGGGCTGCTGATCGTCGTTTCCGTTGTCTGCTATATGGCGCAAAACAGCAATACTTTTCTATACTCCTCGAGCAATGTCGGCGACGAGGCGCAGGATCTGATCAACGAAAAAATCAAGAGCGAATTTGGCGCGAGTAACAATTTTGTGATTCTGGTACCCAGAGGAAACGAGACGGCGGAGTCAAAGATGGCAAACGAAGTGGATTCCCTTGACTATGTTAAAAGCGTTCAGGGACTATATTCGTATGTCGATCCCGCGACGCCCGAAGAAATCATTCCAGACAATATCAAAACCGCGTTTTTAAGCGAGCATTACTCAAGGTATATCGTCGAGGTGAATTTAAATACTGAAAGTGACGGGGCGATGGCTACTGTCGAAGAAATCAGGGGAATCGTTTCGACATGGTTTGATGAATCGTATGTGACCGGTGCGTCACCCGTTATATACGATATCAGGCAGGCGACTTCAGGGGATTTTTCTTTGGTGACCATACTCTCGGTCTTGTTTGTGGGCATCATACTTTTATTGACATTCAAGTCGATATCCATACCGATCATACTGCTTTTCATCATCGAAACGTCGATATGGATCAACATGTCGATACCTTATTTTACAGGGACGCCGATGATCTTTATCGGATATATGATCGTCAGCGCCGTACAGCTTGGCGCGACGATCGATTATGCGATACTGATGACGAATTATTATCTGGAAGGAAGAAAAACGTTTGAAAAAAGAGCGGCCGCAGAATACGCGGCGGAAAAAGCGGGCGCATCCATACTTATTTCCGCTTTGGTATTGACGGCGGCCGGGTTTGTCGTTGCCGCGACATTTGAGCAGCAGGCAATGGCACAGCTGGGCACACTGATCGGCAGAGGCGCGCTTTTGTCGGGCTGTATGACGATCATTGTATTGCCTCAGGTACTGATACTCTTTGACAAACTCATTCAAAAAACAACATTATCGAAAATACGCAAAAAAAGGAGGTACAATAATGAAGCGTAAAAAAGTTTTCGTATTTTTTTTGGTACTGATCGTTTCCTGCGTTTTATTTAACCTGCCCGCGATGGCGCAATCATCAGAATCATCGACGGCAGCATCGACAGCGGCAGCATCGGCCAAAAACGAAACGGTGTACGCCATGCTGGGATATGACGGAAGCGTCAGCCAAATATACGTCGTCAATCAGCTTATCGGCGAATACACAGATTATGGTACATATACGGATATAAAAAACCTGTCCACCACAAGCGAACCGGTCATTGACGGCGAACAGATCACTTTCCCGGACGAATATATCGAAGGCGGGCTCTATTATCAGGGTACGATGCAGGGCGAACTGCCGATGATTTTCGATATCACGTATTATCTTGACGGACAGCAGGTCACGGCACAAAATCTGGCCGGCGGAAGCGGGCACTTAATAATCGAGATCGGCTACAGCGTTAATGAACGCTGTGACGAAGATGTACGCGACGGACTAATGGCGCAGATATCGATGACGCTGGATCAGGACAGGGCGGGCCATGTGGATGCCGACGGTGCGACGGTAGTCGTTATCGGCAGCACGATGAATATCAGCTACACGGTACTGCCGGGCGAGAGCGGTACCATGGTTGTGGAAGCGGATATCAATGATTTTGAAATGGACGCGATCACGATGATGCTGCTCAAGGGATCGGTATCAGGAATTGAGGATACGATCTCCGATCTTGAGGATGGCCTTGATGACATGATCGACGGGGCAGAGGATATGGTCAACGGCACATATGAGCTCAAAGACGGCATAACGGATTTAGCCGACGGTGTGAGCGATTTGAGCGACGGCATGTCAAGGCTCTCGTCATCCGGCGCCGATATTTATGACGGTATGTCGGCGTATGCAGACGGTTTGCAGGCGTATACGGAAGGTGTTGACGATCTGGCAACAGCATCGTCTCAAATTCAGGCGGGGCTCGATACGCTGGCTTCAGGCGGCGCAGACGCGGCCGGCGGCGTGTCGGATATCAGCGACGGGTTAAGTGCATTGTCCGGATCCGTCACAGACTTAAGAGCGTTGGCGGAATCGATGAGCTCAAGCGCGGATGCGTCGGTGCAGGCGCTTGCACAGGGGATCATACAAACACTGGATTCATTGTCACAGCTCGCGGCCGGGCTTGATACGGCAAGCGCGGGCGTTGACGCTTATGCGGCGGCTGTCGGGCAAGCGGCATCCGAATATGAAGCATTTGACGCGGGCGTTGCTTCGGTGGCCGCCGGAGGCGGCGAGATGGACGCGAGCTATACAGCGATGAAAGACGGGTTCGCGGATTATCTTACGGGTATCAAAAGCAGCGCAAACGGTACATATCAGCTTTACAAGTCGGTAAAGGACCTGCCTGAGAGTATTCAGGAACTGATCGACGGACAGATCGAATTCAGGGACGGTATTGTGAGCGCTCAAGACGAGATCACCGGGCAGACGGACGGCCTGATCGGCGACGGCACGCCTGCGGTATCTTTTGCATCGCCGGGCAAAAACAATCCGGACAGCGTACAGTATATTCTGACAACGCCGGCTATCGCCATAGCGGAGCAAAACGAGACAGAGGAGACGGACAAAGATAATGATGATTTTCTGACGCGTTTGCTTGATTTGTTCAGATAGCGCCGAAAGCATAATAAGCTTCTTATTTCCGCATAATAAACAAAGCGGAATAAGGAGCTTTCTTTATGTCTGAAATTGTTATTATTATGCAGATCATTGTTTGCGTTGTTATCGCATCGTATTTTTTCAGTTTGCAAAAATCGAAGCGTAATACAAAATCAAGCATAGAGGCCGAGTCAAATCTTAAGATGGAAAGGCTGAGAAGGCTACGCGGCATTTCGCTGAATGTACCGCTTTCAGAGAAGACGCGGCCGGGAGATTTCAGCGAGATCGTCGGGCAAAAAGACGGTATCACCGCGCTTTGCGCGGCGCTGTGCGGCGAGAACCCACAGCATGTGCTGATATACGGCCCGCCCGGTGTCGGCAAGACGTGTGCGGCAAGGCTGGTGATGGAAAAAGCAAAGAGCAACAGGGCTTCTCCGTTCAAAAAGGATGCCAGGTTTGTCGAGATCGATGCGACATGTATACGGTATGACGAGCGAAACATAGCCGATCCGCTGATCGGCTGCGTACACGACCCGATATATCAGGGCGCGGGTGCGTTCGGCGCGGCGGGTATTCCGCAGCCCAAAGAGGGTGCCGTCACAAAAGCGCATGGCGGCATACTCTTCCTTGACGAGATCGGCGAACTGCACCCATTCCATATCAACAAGCTTCTGAAAGTGTTAGAGGACAGGTGCGTCTATTTTGACAGCGCGTACTATAACAGAGATGACAAAAATGTTCCGATGTACATCCATGATACTTTTATAAAAGGCATGCCGGCAGACTTTCGGCTTGTGGGCGCCACGACAAAATCGCCAAAAGAAATCTCTCCGGCGATACGTTCGAGATGTATGGAAATATACTTTCGGCCGCTGTTTCCAGAAGAGATCATGCTGATATCAAAAAACGCGGCGTCAAAAGCCGGATGGAAGATCGCAGAAAGCGCCGCGGGGCTGATCGGCGAATACGCGGCGAACGGCAGGGAAGCCGTCAACATGGTGCAGATGGCGGCCGGTATCGCGAGAGAACAGTGCACTGACGTGATCAGCGCCGGGCATGTCAGCTGGGTCGCCGAAATAGGGAAATACACAAAGCGCCAGGTGCCGAGGCTTGGGAGAAACGCGGTCGGCTGCGTCAACGGGCTTGCCGTGCATGGCTCCAACATCGGTACGATCATCGAGATAGAGACGGTCGCGGTCAAAGCGTCGCCCGGGTCTCTTACGGTGACGGGGCTTGTCGACGAAGAGGAGATGGGGTTTGAAAGTAAAAAATACAGGCGCAAAAGCACGTCCAAAAGTTCTGTGGAGAACGTGCTGACCGCGTTGAAAAAGAACTTTGATATCGACACCGGCGCGTATTATATCCACATCAATATGCCGGGCAGCGCGCCGGTAGACGGGCCTTCCGCCGGTGTCGCGATCGCGGTATCCGTCTATTCCGCCATCACAGGGCGGACGGTTGCGCCGGGCATCGCGATGACGGGCGAAATATCGATAAACGGCTGTGTGCGCGCTGTCGGCGGCGTCAGGGCTAAGGTTCTTGCCGCAAAACGCGCGGGCGCCGTCAGGGTGATCGTCCCG
>JAQTSP010000082.1:0-8075 GCA_028711205.1 Eubacteriales bacterium
AGGAGCTGCGGCCGGTGCATCTGTGGGCGTTTGCGGAGCACATGCAGACGCTCCGGGCAAAGGACGGAACGCCGCTGAAGATTTGCACCATCAAGAAGACGCTGAGCAACATCAAGCTCGCGATGGACTACGCGGTAAAAAAGGAGATCATCGAGATGAATCCGGCGGAACCCGTCAAGCTCAAGACGAAGCGGAAAGAGAAATTCACCCACTCCTTCTACACTATCGAACAGCTCATACAGCTGTGGCGTGCCGCCAAGGGGATGATGTTTGAACCGGCTATCGTGCTGGCATCCATCTACGGGCTCCGGCGCGGCGAGGTGTCGGGGCTCAAGTGGAGCCGGGTGGACTTTGAACGCCGGAGTATCCGCATCGAGGAAGCGATGGTGTACGCCGGTTCCAAGCCGGTGACCAAGGACACCAAGACGGAGTCCAGCATGCGCACCATGCCGATGATCAGCCCGGTCAAAACTTATCTGCTCAAGGTGCTGGAAGAGCAACGGCAAAAAGCAGATGAGATGGGACGGGGCTGGATGGACAGCGGCTATGTTGTGGTGGACGACGTAGGCGAACCGATCAGGCCGATCCGCCTGTCGAACAACTTCACTCGGATATTGGCGGAGAGCGGCCTGCCGCACATCCGTTTCCACGACCTGCGTCACAGCGTGGCGACCTACATGCTGAGCATGGGTGTCCCCATTGCGGAAATATCGGCGTGGCTCGGTCATAAGAGCGTATCCACCACCGCGGACATCTATGCCCATGTGACGGACGATATGCGCAAGGACGCGGCAAGATGGATGGACGCGGAGTACGACCCGGAGGGCAACGGCTGCGCGCCTAAGATGACGCTGGAGGCGGCAATCAAAAAGCTGTTTGAAAATGTGCTGGGCAATGAGAACGAAGCGGTTATCACGGCCGATGAGGCGCTGAAAACTGGTTTGAACTCAGATGAACAGCAAAAACGGCAGAATGAACAAGGGCGAAATCACGAGGAAACCGAAGAAAAGCCGAGATTGCGCGTGATTCGCGGGAAATCAGCGTAGGGTTTACCATCACTTTTACCATCAGTATCTATTATATGGCAGCAAAAAGGAACTAACTGTAATGGAGCGTAACTAGACAATGCGGAAAGCAACGCAAAATAAAATCCCCTGAAACGCACATTTCAAGGGACTAAAATGATTTTCGCAGCCTTTAAAAGGCTACCATCAGTGTTTGGAGCGGGTGAAGGGAATCGAACCCTCGTATCTAGCTTGGGAAGCTAGAACTCTGCCATTGAGTTACACCCGCATTTTTTTAGCTTTCATATTATAACACATGTATATTATCTTGCATATACCAAATCCGCTATCCACATGCCGACGACAACGCCCAGAATGCTGAGCCCGACGTTGAGGACCACGTTACCCGACGCGCCGAGGTAGCGGCCCGCCTGAAACATCTCAACTGTTTCCATGCTGAGCGCTGAAAGCGTCGAAAGCCCGCCCAGCATGCCCGTCGTCAAAAACAGCTTATGGTGTTCTGCCAGCTGCCATTTCACAAGCGACGAACGCAGTATAAAACCGATCAGTACGCCCGCGAAAACATTGGCCAGCAGCGTACCCAGCGGAAACGCCGTACCAAAAAGCAAAGCGCAGGCCTTTGTCAGACCGTACCTTGCGCATGCGCCAATAAACGCGCCGCATCCAACGAATAAAAATGCCATATCGACTATGCCCTCAACTTTTGGAATAAACGCGCCGTTAACGCCGCTCAAACCTTTTGCTTATGACAATATAGCGCAGCTTAGGCGGGGTTGTCAATGCCTTTTTGGCTGATTTGCAGCTTTGCCGGCATTTTGGCGTGCCGGCCGTCACGCACATCACGAAGGGGCGGCGCATACATTATTATGGTCTGATGATGGCCTTGCTAATAATAACGAAAAAGGGAGTGGGCTTGATGGAAGAAAAGAATATGGTGCTGCTTGAAGGTTATGAGTTTAAGCTGACGGATTTTGTTTGCGCGGCCGGCAGGACGACCGTGGCCGTATGTGTGTCGGGCAACGGGCAAGCGGGGTCTGATCTTATCAGCTCGGTTTTGGAGATATGCCCTGGCGACGAGAAAATCAATATCGTATCGTGCGAGAAAAGAAGTGACGGTGGCGCCTGGGTGCCGGCGGCCGCCCAGAAAACGCTGTACGAGCTGACGGGCGATATCGGCATCACGGGCGTATTGATCGAAGAAGGGGTCGGCAAAGAAACGGGCGATCCCGCTGTCGAGTTTCGGATCTCGTTTGACGGCGAGATCAAACAGGGGCGATCAAGAGTCGCGTACATATCGTCAGACGCCATTTGCCAGTCAATTGAAAAGCTGCGGCTGGGCGCATCGGATAGTTTCGAGAAAACAAAGCTATGGCGCACGCCGATAGAAAAAGCGTTTTGCCTGTACATCGTTGTTCCGGACGGGTATAAGCCAATGAGCGCGTGCAAAGCCAATATATCCATCACGAAACGCGGGCTTTTTCTGGCGCGTGAGGACAGGGACTTTGATCTTGACGGCACAGACAAAGGCGCTGTGACGGCAAAAACAGACATACTGGGCAATGTCAAAATCATCGCTTCCGTGCCGCTGAGCTGCCACCAGGCGTGCGGAGACGGCGCGTACGCGACCGCCTGCGACTGCTTTGCGCTAAGCGAGACGATCGGATACACAGGCGAGCAGGAGAAATTCAACATGAGGGACATATCGATATGCCCGAAGAAAAAAAGTGTTGACTTAACGCTTTTGAACGCGCACTGCGGAAAATCCGTATACCGCCTTGACGGCAAATATGTGATTGACTGCAAAAGATGTGTGATGACTTAACGAAAGTTATCAAAACCTTTACGCGGAATTAACACGGTTAAAACATAAAATGGATATCATGATTACAACGTTTTTATATTTGTCACGGAGAAGAACATGCGCGTCAGGAAGTTAAAAGAAAAGGATATCCACGCTGCCGCGGCGCTTATGAGCCGCACCGGCCTGCAAACAGGCGGCGATGTGCTTGCCCGCAGATTACAGCATTTTCGATACAGGAGAAACCATGCGGTCGTTGTTTTGGAACAGCGGGGCCGGCTCGTATCTTTGATGCACATCGGCATCGAACCGTCGCTGACGAAAGACAGGGCCGCCTGCGTTTGTTCGTTGTTTACAGATAAAGAAAACAATGATGCGGCGGCAATCGAAAAATACCTATTGTCTTTTGGGAAGGACTGGGCAAGACAGCACGGATGTGATATGGCAAATGGCACTGATATCAATGAACTGTAAAGCAAAGATTTTAACGGCAAACAAAAAAGGCCCAAATTTCAGGCCTTTTCATTTCCGGGTCCCCAGTGACGCAAAGCGCCGTTGGGGTGGTTTGGTTTTACGGGGTTCCAAAAATGCCAGAGGCTTTTTGGGGTGTGATTTGATTAGCCTTGCTCAATCGCTTCGTTCGGACATACGTCGGCGCATGAGCCGCAATCTATGCAAGCATCCGCATCAATAACGTATTTGTCGTCGCCCTCAGAAATCGCTTCGACCGGGCATTCGCCTTCGCAAGCGCCGCATGAAACACAAGCGTCTGTAATGATATATGCCATACCTTTCACCTCCGTAGTTTATATACACGTCCATTTTAAACACATGATCATAAAAAAGCAATACGAAGAGTGACAAAAATCACAGGAATATATACTTTTTATTTTTTCCCTAATAAACAGGGCCGGTTTTTCAAGAAGAAACCTAGTCCAGCAATGATTTGATCTCTTCGTCAAGGTCGGTATCGTTTTCCGTATCCTCCGTATTGTTTTGTACCGGCTTGCCTGTCGTTTTGATATCGATGAGACTAAAAGTTTTGACATCAACAGTTTCGTCCGGCAGCGTGATCCTGACGCGCACCATTTCGGTGATCGCGTTGTTTTCAAGGACGACGCCTTTGCCGTCGGGCGTGTTCACCGTGCTCCCCGGTTTTGGCATGCGGCGATAGGTCTCATTGTAATGCTGGTGCTCATAGTTAAGGCAGCACATCAGCCGTCCGCAAAGCCCGCTGATTTTTGTGGGCGACAGTGAAAGATTTTGTATTTTTGCCATCTTGATGGATACCGGGTCAAAATCGCCGAGAAAGCAGGAACAGCAGCACGGCCGGCCGCAGGGGCCAAGGCCGCCAAGCATCTTGGCTTCGTCCCGGACGCCGATCTGCCTCAGCTCAATTCTTGTTTTAAACACGCCTGCCAGGTCTTTGACCAGCTCTCTGAAATCGATTCTGCCGTCGGCTGTAAAATAGAATACGATCTTCGAGTTGTCAAAAGTGTATTCGACATCGACGAGCTTCATGTCGAGCCCGTGCTTTTCAATTTTTTTACCGCAAATTTCAAGCGCTTCTTTTTCCTTGAGTTTGTTATCGTCCACCTTTTTATCGTCTTTTGAGGTGGCGCGGCGTATGACCTGCTTTAACGGCACGGCCAGTTCTTTCTCATTGACTTCCTTTTCAGCGATGACCACGTCGCCGTATTCGGTGCCTCTGACGGTCTCCACAATGGCATGGTCGCCTTCTTTGAACTGTATTTTGCCGGGAAGAAAGTAGTATACTTTTCCGACCCGTTTAAATCTCACGCCTATCACTTTTTCCATCTGTTTTTTTCCTCCAACATATCGAAAAACATCTTCTCGACCGCCAGTCTAAAGTTGACCGGGAAGAAGAAACGTCTCTCTGCTTTAAGTATAGCACTAATCATATTACTTATCGCACCGCTTGTAAAGTGCAAAGCGGCATTCGTGATGCTGTCCGTTTGGTCGCGGTTGATGATCAGATTCTTGTTATTTGTCTTCATGTACACATGAATATCCCGGTAGTATGACTGCATGACTGAGAGCAGCGGCAGAAGCCTGTCCTTGTTGGCCTCAAGGCAATCCGCGTACGCGCTGATGGCCATGCTTTTTTGAGACAGCAGCTTTTGACAAATTTCGAGAACGGCCGACCGCGCGTCCCAAAAGCCGGTATCCTGATACAGAAGCGCCGCTTCGTCGACATATCCGCCCGACAGGTCGCTGAGTATATGAGCGGCCGTATCGTCGGCTTTCAGTGTATCCGCGATGGCGCGCACGGCGTTTTTTTCCGGCGCCAGATATACGGCGGCGCACCGTGACGCGACGGTGGGCAATACGCCGGACGCCGATCTCGCCTGAAGTATGATCACGGTGTCCTTTGGCGGCTGTTCCAGCGATTTTAACATGCTGTTCGCGGCAGCGTCTGTCATATCGTCGGCGTTTTCGATGACAACGGCTTTGTACCCGCCTTCATACGCTTTTTCAGCGATAAAAGATATGGCTTCTCTGAATTCAGCGACCTTTGGCGCACTGAGCCGCATGATATCGACATGCCCGTCCGTGACCTTGCGGCAGTCGGCACAATCGCCGCAGCCGCCCTTTTTGCAGTACAGCCGCATCAAAAACGTATCCGCCAGCCTTTTTGAGACGCCGGGCCGCGCGCATATGATCAGATAAGGCCCCTGAATGTTCCTGTTTTCGGCCACGCTCAAAAAGCGGTGCCGCGCGGTATCGTCCGTCATAACACCCCTGCGTTTTTCAGTATCGGATCAAGCTTTTGCTTGATGACCTCATGCGTCTCGTATTTCGTACCCTGCGCGTCGACGGACAGCACGTCCTTTTCTTTTGACAGCGCGACGAACCCGTCAAAGACCCGCCTGTGAAACGATATGTGCTCGCGCTCCAACCGGTCGTGCTCTTTGTTCTCGTTCATCCGTTCAAACGCGCGCTCGGGCGGGACGTTGATGAAAACGGTCACATCGGGCATATAGCCGGCTATCGCGATCTTGTTGATCTGCCATACCGTGTCGATATCAAGCTGGCGGCCATATCCCTGATAGGCAATTGACGACAAGACAAAGCGGTCGCAAAGCACGACCTTGCCTGCGTCGACGGCGGGTTTTATGACCTGCCGGACATGTTCCGCCCTTGCGGCGGCGTAGAGCAGCGCTTCGGTGAGAGCGGTCATCTCGCTGTTGTCTTTATCGAGAAGTATCTCTCTTATCTTCTCGGCAACGGGGCTTCCGCCGGGTTCTCGCGTTAGGACGACATCGACGCCAAGGCTCTCCAGGTATTCCGAAAGAAAGCGCAGCTGTGTCGATTTTCCGCATCCGTCCGCACCTTCAAACACGATAAACAATCCTTTCATTCATCATTCCTCCCAAGCATCAAAGATAAATCTTCTGCGCTGTCCACGATAAAATCGCAGCCGGCATCACGAAGCTCGTCAAAATCGCCGTAGCCATAAAGCACGCCCACCGTATCAAAACCGACATGCCTTCCGCCCAAGACATCGTATAACCGGTCTCCGACCATCACGGCTTCATCCGGCGCCTGGTCTAGCGACCGCACCGCGCGTTCCAAGACATCGTTTTTATAATAGACGCCAAGGTCGTGCCTCGCCGCGAACACCTCTGAAAACAGGTCCAGTATTTCGAAGTGCCGGAGTACGCTGAGCGCCTGCGGTTCGGGTTTCGACGTGGCCACGTATACCTTTTTACCCGACCGGCTGATGTCTAAAATGGCGTCTTTGATGCCGTCATAAAGCCGGTTTTCAAATATGCCTTTATTCAAATAATATTCTTTGAAATAACCGTAAGCTGTTGCGGCATCTTCCTCGCTGAATCCGTACTCATGCATCAGATGCATCTTTAAAGGAGGCCCCATAAGCAGTCTGAGCTTGTTTTCATCTTTTTCCTGATGCCCAATCTTGTCAAACATATAACGAAAACCTTTGATAGCACCATCGCCTGATGCCGTGATCGTGCCGTCGAGGTCAAAAAATACCGCTCTGTAACGGCTGTTGTCTTTACAAGTTAAGTTTCTGATCATAGTCGCTCCCTGTAGATATAAATGGACTCGTCGTCCACGCCAAACATGTCAAACCCCTGCCGTCTCGCTTCGAGAAGATACCCCGTTATCTCGAAAGAAATGACCTGCCCCCGCTGGATGACGGCTTCTCCCGGCGGATATACGCCGGCCGTGCACGCTGAAACGCACCCGGCTGAACGCTCAATCCGTACTTTTTCTATATTACCCCAGAATCTTGAATTTTGCGAATACTTTGTTGCGCCCGGCATGCTGTATGGAGAAAAATAGATGTTTCGGCCGCGTACTTTCTCGACTCGCCGGAGCGCTTCATAGAGCGTTTCCAAATGGGCGGCCGAATCTCCGACCGTCAGTAATAGGAGTATGTTCTTCATATCCGCCGCTTCGATATGGATACCCTGGTTGGCGAGCATGTTCCTCAAAGCAATGCCCGTATGGCCTGTCCCGCTGACATCGATGACCATTTTTAGATAATCCCTGTCCGTGATGCCGCTCTGGTCTATTTCGGGGCAGTCGAAGCCGGGCAGTGCGCCGATCATTTCCTCGAAGCGCTTGCCAAGGCTGATGATGCGGTAAAGCTCCTGTTCTCCTTTGTCACGCATATACGCATGGGCATAGTCAAGAGACCCGAGCAGTATATAAGACGGGCTTGTCGTTTGAACGACGGACAATGCCCGCTTGACTTCAAACTTGTCGACAAGCGCGTTTCTGCCGACGCAGACGCAGGCGCACTGGTTCATGGCGGGCAATGTTTTGTGCGCGCTCTCCGTCCAGATATCCGCGCCGGCATGTGACGGCGAGAGCGGCAGCAGCGACGAATACACGAAATGGGCGGCATGCGCGGCATCGACGACAAGCGGGATGCCCGCTTTGTGCACGGCCTCTGATATGGCTTCAATATCGCAGCAGAGCCCGAAATAGTTGGGATATGTGATGAACACCGCCGCCGCGTCTTTATGGGTACGGAGCGCCGATTTGATATCGTCAATGCGTACGACGGCCGGATAGTCGCAGGGCGCCGCGCCAAGATAGACCGGCGTGATGCCAAGCATGAATACCGCGTTTGCCGCGCTTAAGTGAATACCGCGCGGGAAAATGACCTTCTTGCCCCGGAACAGCGACAGCATGGTAAATACCCCCGCTGTCGCGCCGCCCGTCGTATAATACGCCGCACCGGCGTCAATATATTC
>JAQTSP010000082.1:8085-9795 GCA_028711205.1 Eubacteriales bacterium
TATATTCTGCGTGCAGGTCCTGAGACTTTTTTATCGCGCCGTTTGGGTTGAGCAGGTTGTCCGCGCCCGGCAGTTCAGTGATGTCGAGGCCAAGCATCTCGCCGCCGAAGAACCCGGGGTCGCCCTTGTGCCCGGGCGTGCAAAAGCGTGCCTTTGCGCTTCCGCAAAGCGTGCCGATCGCGTCCATGATGGGCGTTTGCCTTTCCATGTGTATTCACCTCAACTACAGTTTATATGCCAAATTGTTTAAACACAACCCTTTTATATTTTTAAAAAGTATGAGATAATGAAAAATATGATTTAAGGAGTGTGTTATGAAAAAGACAGAGCACGAAAACATGCTTTTATTTTCTAAAGAAAGGGCATACGGGCCGAACCGGTACCGGCTTTATTTCACGGCCATCTCCTCTCTCAAGGATGAATCTCCAAGGGTGTTTCGGCTGCTTGTCAGAACGCCGTTTTCTTTTGCCAAGTTTGAAATTGGCAGAGTATATACGCTTGCCTACAGCAAACTCCATATACTTAAGTTTGAACCAAAAGAAGAATTCAACCTGCAGGAAGAGCATTTTACAAAACTGCTTCAGTCGCGCGATCTTAAATTTATCGACAAAAAAACGTCCGCGATGCTGCGTGCTATGGATAAGCCGGCTTTTTCCAAAGACAGATATTATTCTTTTAACGAGACAAAAGAGATACTCAACTACCGCCCGGACTTTTTGATGAACATCGCTGTTTCGGCCTTTTCCGCCGTTGTTTCGGGGCTTGCTTTTTTGATACCGTTTTGTGCGTATGCACTGATGCTCTATTGGCTGATCAAAGGCCAGCTGGGCATGGTCGGGTTTGATAGCAAAGCGCTTGTGCTGCCCATCATGGGTATCGGTGCGCTGCCGGCCGCGTTGTTTTCGATGTCCGTCCTGTATGTCCTCTGCGAATTTGTGCTGCTGCGTATTAATTTTACAAAATGGAGCGTTCTTAAAAAATATACGCTCGTATGGGGCGGAATCAGAAAAAGCTTCTTTTTTGAAATCGGCGACATACTTTACTTTAAAAAATTTGGTATCGTTTCGGGTGCCGTTATTGGCGTCGCAATCATATTATCACTTATCGTATAGCGCGGTCAGTTCTTTTTTGGCCTGCGGACGTCAATAAAGTCCAGCATCTTTTGGCTTGGGCTGAAATAGACACATTTTTTATTGTTTTCATAGACGATGTACACAACACCGCTTCGCTTTGAGAGATAGGTCAGGCGCTGTTTTTTACCCTTGAAACCTGTGGGAAGCTGATTGCCGATATATTCGATGTCGCAGAGTTTCACCTGAAAGAGGCGCCGCGGCCGTTTGCCCAAATACCTGTCAACAAACAACTCGCCGTCAATCACGGCATACTCATATTCCGTGACCCATTTTCGAATGATCAATACGCCGATAAATATGAACAGCGCATATTCAATGTATTCCAAGAACGACGCATTAAAAGCGTACGACAGATAGCGCATAATCAGGTGTAATATGAAAATACCGACAAACAGCGCGACGATCGTCAGAACGCCCACAACGGCGGATAACTGCCTGCGCTTCAATCTTTCTTTCATGGCGGCCTCAAATAATGATGATTTTTACATTAATATTATACGGCATACGCAGATTTCGCGCAATCATTATTACGGGGCCCCTGAAAGACAGAGGCTTTCTTATGTGGTGGCGGGGTTCC
>JAQTSP010000083.1 GCA_028711205.1 Eubacteriales bacterium
AGTATTTCCTGTACGTCCACGCCACCAAACAAAACAAGCTTGTCCCCAAATTTTTCTTTGATTTGTTTTAAGCCCATATCTTTTGCAAGTGGTTGTAAGGGATTTAGTACATCCAAGCCTATTTCAATCAAATCTCCAATTATAGGTTGAATCGAACCACACGAATGATATGCAATTTTAATATTAGGATTCAAAATTTTGAACTCATCATACATTTTTTTCATTCGAGGCTTAAAATTTTCTCTCCATAATTCAGGGGAAATAAGCAAACCTTGTTGCGTTCCAAAATCATCACCAGTCCAAATCATATCGCAACCGAGTTTAATTAATTCCTTACCGCATGTTGTAGAAAACTCAAGAACACGGTCAAGCAAGACTTGTATATATTCTTCACCTATGGCCATGTCGATAATGAATTTTTCTAATCCTACCAAACACCAAGATAATTCAAACAAACATGCTTCTAATTCGCCTATTATTCCATAATCATTTTTATGTTTGTCAATATTCATTAGTGCTGAGTCATATCTTCCATCTGCAAGAGGGTCAGGAATATTATATTTATTGAGATCATCAATATTCATAACTTTACTTAAAGGTCTGCTTATAATTTCGCCATAATATCCATGGGTTTCTATAATAAATCCCCATTCATCTATTTTTCTGTTACCTTCAATTTTCTTCGTAGAACAATTTTTAGCCCTTCCTGCTCCTACAAGTACAGCATCATTACCCAGTTTTAGCAATATATCGGTATATGAAATCCTGTCCGCCATAAATGAATCTTCCGCTTTGTTGGATAGCCCAAATTTTTCAGCGAAAATATCTGCAACTTGCGGAGTGAATGTAGCAACTACAGGTATACGATCAGGTTTTTGGTTGTTTAATACAGCTAAAAAACGTTCTCTTGAATTCACTTTTTTTCCCCCTATAAAAACAATGACGTTTACCAAACTCTAAAACTATGACGTTTACCAAATTCATCATGTGTTAGTTAAGTTAACTTACTTGTTGAGAGTATGATAATATATTTATGTTTTTTTGTCAATACCTTTTTTATATCATCCCCCGCATCTGCTCCCATCAGCTGCTTCATTCATCACCGCACTCGTCACATCCATATATATTCCCAGCGTGGTTAATATGTTTCCATGCCCTAAAAACTCCTGTCACATATTGAGGTAAATCAATTATCAACAAAATATTTTTAAATCATGCTAAGATTAAACTCAAAGTGACTTATAGGCGTAGTAAAGAGGCTGAAATAATATCAGACCAGATTTCAGCTCTGAAGGCGGATATAAGCGAGCTCATTACCATAGAGCTTCATTAATAGATTGATGATGACGCATATAGTAGGGAATATTAGCGTAAATCAGAGAGATCAAGTTACTAGAATTTCCTATAATTAATAAGGTTTGTCAAAAAAATAGCCAATATCATTGTTGTGGCCTCGCAGTTATAAATCCCTTCTAATCCTCTCTCATACCCCCTCATATAACGTGATTTAACGTCATCGGAGGGAAATCGGAGGGAAATTTGTGTTTTCCGATCATTTTGAGTACTTATTTTTCAGAAGTAATATGACGATTTCAGAAGACCGAAAATAAAGAGCCCCGCCATCTATGTTTGATATCTTGGAGGTTGTGAAAATGATATTTAATGGTTCCCATATAGTTTGTAAAACCATTGTCAAAGCAGCAAAAAAGCCCTCTGTAAAGGGCTTATTGGTAGCGGCGACTGGAGTCGAACCAGTGACCTATCGGGTATGAACCGATTGCTCTAGCCAGCTGAGCCACGCCGCCATGATAGGCGAAACGCCAGCCTTGTGGGCTGACGAATCACCGATAGGTGTGGTTGCGGGGGAAGGATTTGAACCTACGACCTCCGGGTTATGAGCCCGACGAGCTACCAGACTGCTCTACCCCGCGTCGAAACGAACGCAAGAGTTATTCTATATCAAATCCCCGGCATAGTCAACAGTTTTATCAAAAAACATTTACTGACATTCATATGTGTTTTTTGGCCGGCTCATATTCACTCCGGGTAAAAATATACACATGCCGACTTGTATGGTTTTCTCTGATTCCAGACCTTCTCAAAAATAAGCTCGTGCGCTTTGGCGTATGTTGAGATCAAAACTGTGCGCTTTTCCGCATCATATCCCGTAACGGCCATCCAGTGCCATGTGAAGTCAACGAGCTCTTTCTCCGGGTTTTTCAGTATCAGCAATGCCGGCAAATATTTCTCGCCGATCACCTTTTTGATAAAACCCCACGCGACACCGGCGCTGAGCCCCGGCAATATCTTCTGCGCCTTCAAACGAACACCTTTACTTTTTGCATATGCTACTGTGCTTTTTGCGAAATGATCTTCGTCGGTAAGCCCAAAAAATCCCGGCCTGACGTATTTTCTGACATCCGCCATATGAGCGACAAATTCATCCTTTCGCGCCGGAAATCCGTACGGATACAGTGCCGCGCATCTCTCGGGGAATACCGCCGCCATATACATGGTCACAAGCGCGGCGGTCACAGGCCCGCACCCCGACATGGCGTACATCGTCTTTTTGAACCAGTGCTGATCCGCCCCGTAATGCCTGGCCTTTCCATCCAATATGCTGATCGCGTCCAAATCAATCGTTTTTCTCATACAATTCCTTAAAATTATTACTATGTTATTATAACATATATTGACGCGGCAATAAACATTCTCTTCCATAAAAAGAACTGATATCAATCGTTTTTTCGGAAATATAAAAACAGTTCATGCAAAATCCGATAATATTCTTCCAGCCATTTTATATCCGCGCGCTGTCCGCTCTGTTGACAATGATGATACCGGCCGCGACAAGGGCTGCGGCTACCAGCATTTCAATACCCATATGCTCTCCCGAAACAAAAATCACGGACAGTAGCGAACCGAACAGAGGCACCGCGAACTTGTACTGTTCGACTGCCGATGCCTTATGATATTTTAGCAGTACGAACCAGAGTGTAAACGCCACCGCTGACAACGCCGCCGTATAAACGAGCAATATCGCGGAAACGGTGTTGAACGCGGGTATTTCGGGATTCCCGGCATAGCCGACGGCTATGAGCAGCACACCGCCGATCAACAGCTGCCACCCGTTTATCCTGATGACATCGACGCTGTGGGAATACTTTCTGATCAGCACGGTTGCCATCGCGATGAACGCCGCATGAAGTATGAGCAACCCCTCGCCGGCGAACGAGAACGAAAAACCTGTCCCGGCTATGATCGTTAAGTTGACCATCACCACACCGGCAAATCCGCACAGCAGGCCAAGCGCTTTTTTCCAGCTCAGCCTGTCGGATTTAAACGTAAAATGCGAGAACACCGCCACAAAAAACACGCTGACGGATGACAGTATCGACGCCTTGACGCCGGTCGTATAGCTGAGCCCGACATAATAAAATGCGTATGAGACAGATATCTGGAACACCGCCAGAACGGCTATCAGCGGCAGTTCGCTGCGCGCCGGTGTCAACCTGACTTTCTGCTTTATCTTCGCAAAAGCAAGCACGCCCAGCCCCGCGAGAGAAAACCTCAATCCCGCCAGCAGTATTTTCACAAACTCATTTGTGACAGCAAGCTCTGCGTAGGTGATCTTCAGGCTTGGAAAAGCGCTGCCCCAGAGAACACAGGCCAACAGCGCGGCGATGACCATGACCGGCTTTTTTTGAAATATGCTGTGCTTTCCCATACCCGCTCCTTTCCGATGTCCGTTGCCTATCATACCACATCACAAAACATAATTGAACATGTTTGCCGTGATATACGCGCAAAAATATGGTATAATACCGCGTCATCATATCATTCGTATTTGGAGGAACACCATGAAAAAGAAGATCGTGAATAAGCAGCCGAATTCGTCCGCGTGTTTTGTCTGTGGCCTTAAAAACGACAAAGGTTTAAAAGCGCGGTTTTTTGAGACGAAAGACAGAGAAGTCGTCGCGCTGTTTACACCGCACAGCCTGCATCAGAGCTATCCCGGCCGTCTGCACGGCGGCATCGCAGCCTGTATTTTGGACGAGACCATCGGCCGTGCGGTACAGGTCGGCGCGCCCGACGTATGGGGCGTGACCGTAGAGCTGACGCTGTCGTATAAAAAACCGCTCCCCTATGATGTCGAGTTAAAGGCCGTCGGCCGGATCACCAAGGATTTGAGGCTTCTTTTTGAGGGCGAGGGCGAGATATATACGCCGGACGGCGAGGTCGCTGTGACCGCAAAGGCCAGGTATGTCAAAATGACGATCGACAAAATATCACAGGATTTTGGCGGAGATGACTGGAAAGTGCATTTACATATAGACGACCCCGAAGAAATAAATATAATTTAACATGGCATACTGCCCCGATGCATATGATGTATTATACAAGCAGTGTTGTCACGAATACGGCATGCATTGGGAAGTCACATGAAAATAGCGATCGTGACTGCGGGCAAGATCAGCGTCCGGCAAGGACGCGCACAGACATATTTGAAGCTCGGCAGTTATAAAAAAAATGATATCATCACCGTACTCGACGAGGCGCTTGACGAGGATTACGCGAAAGTCCTCTGGCAGGAGGGATATGCATACTCGGCCGGCGGAAAATACATCGCGTTTTTAGCCGCCGGGCCGCCGGACTTGTCGGGCAACGTGCCCAACGCGCTCGTGACGGCCAGCCGCATCAGCGTGAGGTGTGGCCGCGATATCAGCTATGCAAAGCTCGGCGCGTATGTAAACGGCGACAAGATCATCGTGCTTGATGAGGCGCTTGACGAAACGTACGCGAAAGTCCTCTGGCAGGAGGGTTACGCATACTCGGCCGGCGGAAAATATATTCGGTTCATCGACGGGCCGGCAGAAGCCAATGCCGTCGTGACCGCCAACCGTATCAGCGTCAGGCTTGGGCGCGGCATCAGTTATGCAAAACTCGGCGAATTTAAAAAAGGCGATGCGGTCATCGTGCTTGACACGTCGCTTGGCTACGAATACGTGCACGTGGTATTCGGCGATACCGAGGGGTATGCCTACTGCGACTTCGGGAACTATATCCGTATGCTGGATCAACCCATCACGGACGATGTGAAAAAAACGGTCGATATCGTCAAATCGTGCGTCGGCGGCAAATATATCTATGGCGCGCAGGGCACGCGGATCACCGAAAGCTATGTCAACCGGCAGCAGAAAAAATATCCGGAATATTTTACGAACGGCCGGTATGAGTATTTACTGGGTATCGGTAAAAGATGCGACATACTCGGCGTGTGGTCGTTCCCCGGCGACTACGCCTGGGACTGCAGCGGGCTGTGGTGGTACAGCGCAAACAAAGCGGGCATCTACGGCAAAGATAAAGACACGACCGCGAACACATTTTACAACGACTACTGCGTACCCCTCAAAAAGAGCGATCTTGCCGCGGGCGATGCCGTATTTTATAAGAACAGCCAGGGGAAAATCACGCACATGGGCGTCGTCGGTGAGGGCGGCGCCGTGCACGAGGCCATGTCGGGATATGTGGGCGTCATCACAGGCAACAGCGTCGACGACAGAACGGCACCACGGATCGTCGGTACCGGCACGTATACAAAAGCGGCCTGGAACACCTTTGGCCGCCCGAAAATATTCGTATAACCCGGCAAGTTGGTTTTTTCGTGCCACGCGAATACCCGCGCAAAAGCATCACTTTTCCAGTATCGCACGTATCGGCACGCCGTCGCTGTCCTCAACTAGCATAAACATGGCCGTCATCTTATACACGCCCGTCGGGGCGTCCGAAAGGTTCAGGCCTTCGATGATGGGTATGCCCGCGCCAAGGAGTATACGGTGCGTTTCAAGTGCCTCGTTTTCGTATTTTTCGATCGACAGATAATCAATGCCTACCGCGCGTACGCCGATTTTTACAAGATGCGCGGCGGCGGCAGACGTCAAAGACACATAATCTTCATAGAACCTGTCTTCAAACATGCGCGGGCTGTTGGGCGTCTTAAACAGCACGATATCGCCTTTTTTTATATCAAGCGCCGCCACATCTTCCAGATCGATATCCTTTCCGGATAAAAACGCAAAAACCTTCGCTTTGCCGGTAAAATAATCGGCCGGCATCTCATCCGCCTTCTGTCCGCCCGCTATCATGTGATAAGGCGGATCGATATGCGTGCCGGCGTGCGATCCATAGCTGTAGTGTGTCACGTTTGCCAGATCGCCTTTTTTCATATCAAGCACAGGCGTCAGTGAGACGTCGGGGTCACCGGGAAAGCGCGCCATACCGCGCCTGAGCGGTACGGTGATATCGATATAACTCAAAACATCACCACATTTCCGTTAGAAAATAAAAACAGGCACATCATATCCCATGTACCTGTGGTGCGTCTCTATTCCGTTTCTTCCTGCGGCTCTTCAAAAAGCGATTCAAGCATCTCGTCGGAAATGACGTCTCTTACCACATAAGAGTCGTCCTGGTCTTTTATCATCTCGTAATAAACAGACAGATTATCCTCTGTGATAAACGTCTCGAGCGCATATTCAAACGTCATTCCTTCCGATTTCAGCACACACCCTTCGGCAAGCTTCAGCGCAAGCTCGAAAGCAACCGCGGAAATGCTTGTGGGCGCGGGCTGTGCGCACACGATGAACGCTCCCGGCTCGGCCGTGAACATCACTTTCTCATCGTCCTCGTCGGCATCCTCGGGCGTGATATCCACACCGCCGTTTAGCAATGCATACCATTTTTTGATGAATCCTGCCGTCGCATCGCCGCACATCACCTTTGGGAGCACGCCTTCTTCGATAAACGCGTCGATGATGCCTTCCGCCATGCCTTCCTCCGTAATGACGCCGTCTATCTGATCACTTCCCGAAAGATAAGCGGCCATCGCTTCGTTCGCTGCCGTTTCCTGCCACAGGGCGTACGTGGTACCAACCGTTGCGATATTCGCGTTTGCTGCGAGCGCCTGGTTTATCGCGCCCGCGCGCGCGCTGTCGATCCCGCTTTCCTCGTTTCCGAGTATCTGCACGATATTCCCCTCTGCAAGGTTCTCCGCCATAAACGCGCCGTATGCTTCGCCCCAGGTTTCCTGGTCCGCAACGACATTGATCGCATATCCCGTCGAGACAGGCGCGTCATACGCGACGACCGGAATGCCTGCTTCTTCTGCCATGTATGAGACCATCTCGAAGTTCTCTTGGCTGGTCGAGCCGGCAATAATAACATCGACCTCGTTTTTTAACAGGCTCCTGACATCCTGAAGCTGCTGGTTATAGTCTCCGCCCGCGTTATAATAATAGACCTTATAAACAATCTTGTCCTCTTCTGCGGCACATGCCACCTCTTCAAGCATGCCGAGCAGTATTTCATCGTTGTCCGTCTCAATATTGCCGATCGTAACGCCGATTCGTATGCCTGTTTCGGCGAATAACGCATCGGCGATCGCCTGGTCTTCTTCCGAAAACAGGCTTTCATCCGTTCCCGCGAGGCCTCCCAGTACGCTCTCATCGACGCCTTCATATGAATATTCCTGCGTTTCGTCAAACGCCCCTATGTCCACCGACACGGTCGACGTGGCATCCACCTGGGCCGAGGTGGCCGTTGTATCTTTTCCGCCGAAAATGAGCACGATACCAATCACAGCGGCAACGGCCGCGAAAGACGCGATGGCGATGATCTTATAGTTCCTTTTGATAAACGGCAGAAAGCCGCTTTGTTTCCTTCGGCTTCTCGTCGCGGAATAATTGCTGACGCTTTTTACCGCACGCACGGATCTGTAGCCTGGGTTTGTGTTCCTGCCTTTGGCTCTTACCCTGCGTTTTTCTAAAAATCTGCCCATAAATACCCCTCTAATGTTCTTGATCAGCAGCCGTTTTCGAATTGCTTTCATCCCATTTTTTTATCAATGCGGATAGCTCGCTTTTCATACTGTCTGAGCACCGCGCGTCACCATTTTCTATCCTTTGCCTTATATCCGCTATCAGATCCTGCAGCGTATCGTCACGCATGTCTTTATGCGCCGAAATTTCTGCACTTCTCTTTTTCAAACCGTCCGTGTCATAAATATCAAGTATATGCGGCACGATCGCGTCATACCCATGGCTTGCAAGCTCCTTGGCGAAAAACTCCGAGACCTCTTCTTCACCATGCATCACAAACACCTTCCCGACACTTGTCGGAAAATGGCTCACCCATTCCAAAAGCCCCTCCTGATCCGCGTGCCCCGAGAACCCCTCTATCCGCTCGATATTCGCTTTGACCTCGATCTCTTCGCCGAATATCTTCACTCTCTTTTCGCCGTCGAGTATTTTTCTGCCCAGCGTGCCGATCGCCTGAAATCCCACAAATATCACCGTGGAATCTTCTCTCCACAGGTTGTGCTTGAGGTGATGCTTTATCCGTCCCGCCTCGCACATGCCGCTTGAGGATATGATGATCTTTGTACGCTTGTCAAAATTGATCGCTTTTGATTCGTCGGTAGTCTGCGCAACAACAAGCGTGTCAAACGAGAAAAACTCAACGCCCTCGGCCTTGTATGCCATTGCCTCTTCATCGTAATATCCCTTGCTGCTCGAGTCGAATATCTCTGTCGCCGCAATGCCGAGCGGGCTGTCGATGTATACCGGAATACGCTCAAGCCCGGGTACACTTTTTTCTTCGAGCAGCACGCTGATGTCGTAGAGCACTTCCTGCGTTCTTCCCACTGCAAAAGACGGTATGACGATATTCCCTCCCGCTGCGATCGCTTTGATCAACGTTCTTTTCAGCTGGTTTTTTGTATCGATCATTTTATTGTGCATACGGTCTCCGTATGTGCTTTCCACAAAAACCAGATTCGCATCGCTGATGTACACGGGGTCCTTGATGATCGGCTTGTCCTTGTTGCCGATATCCCCGGAAAAAACAAGTTTTGTCTGTTTGCCGCCTTCTTTGATAAAGAGCTCTATCGATGCCGAGCCCAACAGATGCCCCGCATCAATAAACCGGACGGCGATACCGTCCATGACCTCCGCTTTTTTGTTATAGTCCATGGTCTTTAAATTCTTCGTCGCTTTTTTTGCATCCTCGACCGTATACACAGGCTCGAGCTCGGCCTTGCCCGCCCGCCTGCGCTTTCTGTTCTGCCACTCGGTCTCCATTTCCTGTATGTGCCCCGCGTCCGGAAACATGATGGAGCAGAGCCTTGCCGTCGCGCCCGTGCAGTATACAGGCCCCGCAAAACCCTTCTTGACGAGCAGCGGGATATATCCGGAATGGTCGATATGGGCGTGCGTCAAAAACACGGCGTCGATTTGGCTTGGGTCAAAAGCAAATCCGTCTTCTACAGGTGCGCAGTTAGCGTCCTTTCCCTGTCTCATGCCGCAGTCAACGAGTATTCTTTTGCCCTCAACCTCTATCAATGTACAAGACCCTGTTACGCATCTGGCCGCGCCCATAAATGTAATCTGCATAAACTACCCCCGAAATCAATATAATTGTAACAAAAAACACGAAAAAATAAAAGGGAATTATCTTCTAGCCGCATTCGTTTTTACGTATTCTCCTTTTATCAACGCCGTGCTTATTATACCTCATGAATAAAAAAAATACCACCTGCGCAACAACTGTTTTGGTTTGCGCAAGACCTGGGAAAATAAAGAAGCGGGGGAATCCCCCGCCTCAGGTTAATGACAAACGCCCTGTTTTCAGCAGAAGACGGGGCGTTATCTATTCAGTAACAGCAAAATTCCAGTGGAATAAAAGTGTAGAAAAGTCTTCGTAAATGAGATAGAAATCGCC
>JAQTSP010000084.1 GCA_028711205.1 Eubacteriales bacterium
CTTTCAGGCCTCCTCTGGAAGCGTCCGTCCACAGTACCGGTGAGCATGCCGACCCTGAATATGCGGGCATTCAAACCGTTTTCGATCGCATCCAGAACGATCTCTTCCGCCATAAACTTGCTTCGGATATACTCGTTATCCGCATAGTTCTGACCGACATAATAGCAGTTTTCATCAAACTCGCCGGTGCGCGCTGCGTCATCAACATAGCGCGTGCCCGATACACTGACAGTGGATACGTGAAAAAGCGCCGCACGCGTCCGTGCCGCCAGCTCTGTCACATTCTTTGTGCCCAACACGTTGACGCGGTCAAACATCTCCGCCGCGCCGACGTGATCGGTAATCGCCGCAGCGTGTATGACCGTATCAATGCCCAATATATCCTCATAGGCCGGCTCATCCATACCCAGCCGCCCGAGCGAAATATTGCCCCTGACCACAGATACCCGTGAGAGTACGCGGGCGCACCCTCCGGCGCCGAAATAAAACGTCAGAACGTTGCGCAGATATTTCTCACACGCCTTATCGTCCTGTCCCCTGACGAGGCAATGGATATGCGTATCCGGCCTGTCGGCAAGTTCAGCAAGTATATGAGCGCCAAGATATCCCGTTGCGCCTGTCAGCAATATTTTCTCCAGCCTGGCTTCTTCCAGATGGTCATACTTTCTCACCGGCACATCCCGTTTTCCCTCGATCGCGTGTACCCCCTCATATACCGTTTCGCCCCGCACTGTATTCAGCCGCGTGCAAACGGCGCGTAGTGTCTGATAGTCATAAAATTCCTGAGTACCGATGTTCCACCCGTACTGCAGCAGCGCGGCCTGCACCTTGATGACGCTGAGCGAATCCCCGCCAAGCGCAAAGAAATTATCCGCCGGCCCTATGTTTTCGGCCTTCAGGACGCGCGACCAAACACGCGCCATTTTTTTCTCGACGTCCGTCATATTGCCGCCGGGCACGCCGGATTCGCCCTGGATCTTATCTCTCTCGGGCCTTTTTAATGCCTTGCGGTCCACCTTGCCGTTTGGCGTCAGGGGCAGCGCGCTCATACCGATAAAGAATGACGGCACCATATATGCGGGCAGTTTCTTTGAAAGATGCGCCCGGATCGTATCCGCGCCGGCCTCTTCGCTCATCGCATAATAGGCGCACAGGAACTTGCCCACGCCCTCGTCCCAGTCCTTTACAACGGCTTCCTCGACGCCTTTTATCGCACGCATCGCCGCTTCGATCTCTCCAAGCTCGATGCGCAGCCCGCGGATCTTGACCTGATAATCGGCCCTGCCGCGGATCTCCATTTCGCCGTTTTGCATAAAAGCGCAGATATCCCCGGACTGATACATCGTATGCCCCGGCCAGTACGGGTCTGGCAAAAACTTTTTGCGGTTCAGGTCATCCCGGCCGATATAGCCTGTCGCGACGCATGCGCCGCTGATATAGGCCTCGCCCAGTACGCCGACAGGAACCGGCCGCTTATACCTGTCCAGAATATACATGCGCGTGTTGTCGATCGGCCTGCCGATCGTGATATGCGATGTGTTTGTAAGATCTTTAAACGTACAGTAAACCATGGTTTCCGTCGGGCCGTATCCGCTGATGATGCGCGCGTTCATATACTTCTTCAGCAGCTTTAAAAGCGACAGCGGAAATTCTTCTCCGCCCAGCACGATCTTTTTGATATGCTTCGCGGCTGCGGCGCGAAACGACGGATCGTCCATCAATATGCGCATGCGTGTCGGCGTGGTCTGTATGAACCCGGCATCGGCCGACTCTATCAGCTTTGCCAGCAGATGCGGCTGGCGAAGCTCCTCCTCGGTACACAGCGCCACCGTGCATCCGAACAGCAGCGGCAGCAGCGCGTCGATCACGAAGATATCAAACGACACCGTGGTCACAGACACGCTGGTCTGCTCTTTATCATAGGCAATCGTTGTTTTCGTGCCTTCGTACAGGTTCAGCAGCGCGCGTCTTGGCAGCACGGCACCTTTGGGGATACCGGTCGACCCGGACGTATAGATCACATACGCCGCATCCTCCATTCGCTCAACAGGCGCCAGGTTTTCGCGCGGCATGTCTATAATATCCTGCACGCGGAGCACCTCTCCCTCAAAGCGCATATCCGCAGCGCCGTCCGTCAGCAATATCCGCGCACCACTGTCGGCGAGCATGAACGTGATACGGTCCTGCGGATACTCGGGATCAAGCGGCAGATATCCGCCGCCGGCTTTCAGAATGCCGAGCAGCCCCGCGGCCATATCAAACGAACGGCGTATGCAAAGCGCGACGATGGTGTTGCGCCCGACGCCCAGCTCACGCAGCCGGTGCGCGATCTCGTTCGCGCGGGCATTGAGGTCTGCAAACGACATCCTTTTTCCGCCGACGATCAGCGCGGCCTTTTCTCCCTGCGTTCTTGCGATTTCTTCCAACAGCGACTGAACCGTCAACTCCGCATCAAGCGGCCTGTCTGTCTGATTAAAGCCCTGCGTGACCTGCCATATCTCCTGCGGCGTCATCATCGCCACATCGCAAAGGCGGATATCCGGCTCGTCCGTGAGCAGCTCAAACAAGCGGCTGATATGCGCGCTCATGCGTTTGACGGTCTGCTGCCCAAAAAGCCTTGTATTATATTCAAACTGGCATTTTAAGCCGTCCTCATATTCATATACTTCGAGCGTCAGGTCAAGCTTGGCGATCTTCGGATCAAACGGATAATAGGATGCCGTCACATTTTCCAATGGCAGATCGTAAGTCCCTTTCGCCTGCACCAGCATCGTATCATAAAGCGGGTTCCGGCTCAAATCGCGCGGCAGCTTGAGATCGGCAGCGATGCGCTCGATCGGATAGTCCGCATGCGCCAGAGCGGACACGGCATTTTGAACAAGCTCCTCAAAAAACTGTGAAAAGCTCATGTCGCCGCGCGGATAATTGCGCAGCGGAAGCGTGTTCAAAAATACGCCCATGACATCGCCCTGCTCCCGACGCGTTCTGCCCGACACCGGCGTGCCCACGATGATATCCTCCTGCCCGGTGTATTTTGAAAGCAGCACGTTGTATACGGCCAGTACCGCCATGAACAGCGTGGCGCCGCGCTGCTGCGCAAACGCGCGCAGCCTGTCCGCCGCCTCTTTGTTTATCTCAAATCCGACACGCGCGCCCTCGAAACGCTGCATGGCGCTGCGCGGCCTGTCCGTATGCAGATTGAGGAGCGGCAGCTCGCCCGTAAGAACACTCTTCCAGAAATCGCGCTGCAATGAAATGGCTTCCGATTCCAGAAATTCCTGCTGCCACACAGCATAATCCTTATACTCGATGCCCTTCGGCTCTAGCCTCCGCCCCGAATAAAATCCGGCAAGCTCACTCATCAGTATTTCCAATGACCTTTTATCGCTGATGCTGTGGTGCATGTCGATAAACAATATGTGCCGTTCCGGCTCCGTTTCTATCAGCGACACGCGCATCAAAGGCGCTTTTTTCATATCAAAAGGCTTTACAAGCCTTACCAGCAACGCATCCAGATCTTTTGGCGCACATTTTAAGTATTCGATATCAAACGTCACATCATCGTGAATCTTTTGCCGAATCGCGCCGTCTTTCAAAATAAACGATGTGCGGAGCGCGTCATGGCGTTCAATCAACCGGTCAAACGCATGCCGCAGCCGGCCTTTATCCAGCATACCGTGAATCGCGAAAGCCACGGGTATGTTATATGCCGTGGATTCCTGTCCCTGCATCAAGACCCACATCCGCTGCTGCGCGGACGATACCGGATAGTCCGGCTGTTCCGGCGCGGGCAGTATGGGCCGGTACGCGCATTCCTCCGCCGCGTCGATCAGCGCCGCGAAATCTTTGAGCCGCGGAGAACGGTATACATCCTCGAGCATGATATCGACGCGGAACTTGTGCATGACCTGGGACATCACGCCCACAATGCTGAGCGAATCTCCGCCGATGTCAAAAAAGCTGTCGTTGCGGCCGATCTGCTGGGCGCCGAGCGCGGCGCGCCATATTTCCGCAAGCGACTGCTCTGTTTCCGTCTCCGGCGGAACATAATCTTCTCCCATCGCCTCCTGCTCGTCCTGCTGCGGATCGGGCAGGCGGCTTCTGTCCACCTTGCCGCTCGCGCCGAAAGGCAGGCTGTCAATGACCATAAAGTATGAGGGTATCATGTATGCAGGCAGATCGCGCACAAGCTGCGCTTTGATATCCGCTTTTTTCGGCGGATTTCCGCACAAGTAAGCGCACAGGTATTTGCGGCCGGAAGCATCTTCCCTGTCCGCCACCACGCACGCTGTCACGCCGGCCACCTGCATCAGACGGTTTTCGATCTCACCCAACTCAATGCGGTAGCCGCGTATCTTAACCTGTTTGTCGATGCGTCCCAAAAACTCGATCTCACCTAAAGGGTACCACCTGACGAGATCGCCCGTGCGGTAAAGCTTTTCCCCGGGGATGTATGGATTGCTCACGAACCGCTCTCTGTTGAGCTCCGGTTTGTTGATATATCCTCTCGAGACGCCTTTGCCGCCCACATACAACTCTCCCGGCACGCCGATCGGCACCGGATTTTTATGCGCGTCGAGTATGTATGCCTTGACATTGTGCATCGGCCTGCCGATGTTGGGCACCTTCGCGCGCGTCACGTCCGTACAGGTACAGCACACCGTGATCTCAGTCGGCCCGTAAAAGTTGGTGATACGCGCATTCGTGCTCTGCTGTACCTTTGAAAGCAGTTTTTCAGATAATACATCACCGCCCATGCCGATCTCCCTGAAATCCTTGATGCAAGACGGGCCCTGCGGATCCGACAGCAACAGCTCCATACGCCCGGGCGTCACACACATCATGTTGACCTGCGCAGACTTTATGAGCCTGACCATGTTGCGCGGTATATTGACTTCATGTTCTTTTGCCATCACCAGCGCCGCACCGTTTAGCAGCGCCAGCAGCAATTCCATCACGCTGATATCAAAAGAGATGGACGCCGCACAAAGCAGTTTCGCGCCCGGATAAAAATCCCAGATATTGTTTAACGAATAGACAAAATGCACGATCGAACGGTGCTCGATCTGCACGCCTTTCGGCTGGCCGGTCGAACCGGAAGTATAGATGACATAAGCAAGATGCTCCGGGCCGCAGCCGGGGGCCACGTGCGTATCGTCCGGCAGCGCCAGCGGTATGTTCGTTTTGACGGTACAAAGCCCCGGCGGGCATTTTTCGGCCAACTCCGGCGATATCAGCAGTATGCGCGCACCGCTGTCTGCCAGCATATACGCGATACGGTCCTCGGGCAGTTCCGCGTCGATCGGCAAAAACGCGCCGCCCGCTTTGAGAATCGCCAGCACTGATACACAGTAATCGATCGTCCGCAGAACAAGCAGCCCGACAATGCTGTCCGTGCCCACGCCCTGCTTTTTCAAGTGTAACGCGAGCGCCGTCGAGCGCGCATCAAGCTCTCCATATGTCATGGAACGCCCTTCGCTGATCACGGCAACCGCATCGCCAGGCGTTTTATCGGCGCATTGATACCATAAGTCGACGAGTGTTTCTCCCTCGGGATAATCATGGGCGGTATCGTTGAAACGGTTAACGACCCTGTCCCACTCCTCGTCGGACATCAGGTCGAGCATAAAGAGCGGTTTGTCGGGATGCCCTATCATGTCGCTGATGATATTGTTCAAATGGGCATGGATATACTCGATCTCTTTATGCGAGAAAAACGGCGTATGATGATCGTAGTCCACGATAAATTTGCCGTCGTCCTCGCGGTCGTTGACATGGATTGAGAGAGAATTGGACTGGGAACCGCTGAAATGCCACCGGCCTTCATAGGTGAACTGTTTCGCGTTTTTATGAAATTTGCCGATCTGGTAAGAAAGCGTCACGTCATAGAGCGATTCAAGGCCCTTGTGCTTTTTACGCAGGTCCTGCAGCAGCATGTCATAAGGATATTTTTGATGCTTCAGCGCAGAGAACCACTCGTTGGATACCACCTGCGCAAACTCGGTAAAAGACAGGTCGTCCTGTATCTCGATGCGTATCGGCACCGTGCTCACAAACATGCCAAACGCGCCTTTCGCGTGCAGAGATGTCCTGTTGACGACCGGCGCGCCGATGATGATATCCTTTTTATTGGTGATACGGTTGATATAGATCGCAAGCGCCGAAAGAAACAGCGAGAAAACGGAGATTTCGGCCTGTTCGCAGTACGCGCGGATACGTGCCGACCGTGCGGCCGGAATCACATACGCCTTGCGCCGCGCTTTCGTGCTGAAATAGTTGGTTTTTTTCTGTTTGATAAACGTGGGCTCCGGCAGCTCGTTAAACCGGTTGTCCCAATACCGCTGGTCGTATGAAAAACGGCTGGATTTTAAGTAACTCTCTTCCTCGCTGATAAAGTCGACATATGAGCGGAGCTCAAAATCAGGCGTCGGCCTGCCGTCAAGCAGGCTCGCGTAGTTTTCCATGATCTGATTCGAGAATTCGACGATAGACAGCGCGTCAGAAATGATATGATGAAATTTGGCGTAAATACCGCCTTCCTCATCGTTTAGCCGGAACAGCGCGAAATAAAAGAGGTTGCTGTCGATAAGCGGCATCGGTACCTGCGTCTGCATCGTGTCCCATTCGAAAAGCTTTGATACCCCGTGGTCGGAAAAATCCATCAGATCGATCGCGTATGAACTGTAGTCCGCAATATACTGATATGGTTCATCGTTGACGAGGCCGATACGCAGACGGATGGACTCGTTGTCGCGCAGGAATATATTGATGGCGCTCTCAAGCAGCTTATAATTCAATTGGCCCTTGATCTTCAGCGTGCCGGCATTGTTCCACATGCCTGTATCCGGATGCAGTCTCTCCGAATACCATATGCGCTGCTGCGGATGCGTCAGGGCATATCGGGGCTTTTGTTGACTCATGTAATGCACTACCTTATATATAATATAACTTTGTTTGCTGCAAAATGGCACATCCGGGGTGGTACAGCACCCCATAAGATCGCTTCCACTACGCGTAACAAATTATTATTCCATCAGTGCGGCGTTTTCTATCCATTCAGGCGTATCAAAGTCCGGCGTATCCGCGCATACCGCCGCCTGATATCCGTCGACGCTGTCGATCAGCGCGAACCGGCACCCCTCGGTGTTTGTCCGTATCGTATTCCCGGCAGGATACACGATCAACCGGTCAAGCGCGTCGCTGATCCCTGTACCGCCGTATTTCAGATACGCTTCTTTGAGCGTCCAAACCTTAAAGAACAGTCTGACTTTTCCGATGGCATTTTGATAGGCCTGCCACTCTTCATCTGACATGATCCGCTTCGCCAGGCTGTCATCCACCGGCCGAATGTGCTCAATATCCGCGCCCACCGGCTTATCATGCACCGCGCACATCGCCACACACCCTGAATGACTGATATTAAAACACACACCCTCCGCGCTTTTCAGATACGGCTTTCCAAACTCTCCAACGCCCCAATCGTCCGGCGACGGCACGATACTAAATTCGCGTTTCAGCGAGAAGCACAGCAGCCGCTGAGCCGTCAGCGCAAGATTCCTGTGCTCCGCGTGTTTTAATCGTCCTATCCTTTGACGCTTTTCATCCGGAAGGCACGCCATCCATTCTTCCGCCGACGCGCTGTTGATATCAGACGACCGCGCAAAATAAATCTTCATCTGCTTTTTTCAAGATAAGCCATGATGTCCTTCACTTTTGAAAATTTACGGATATCCTTTTCGGGGACTTCAATATCAAACGCGACCTCGAACGCGCACACAAGCTCTACAAGATCAAGTGAATTGATATTAAGCTCTGTCAAAAGACCGGTCTCCGGCGTCAGCTCCACGCCCCTGCAGTCGATATATTGTTCTATTATTGTTTTGACCTGTTCAAACATCGATAACTTTACCTCTGTTTTCAACTTTATACCGCATAATCTTGCGCGTGGTCGTTTTTGGGAACTCACTGTCGCGCAAAATAAACTGGCGAATCTGTTTATAGTAAACAAGTTTCTGATTGACCTTGTCGATTTCGTCCTGCACCGCTTTTCTCAGGGCTCCCGCATCCATCTCTCCTGCCGCCTCGGGATCGGGGTATATAATAGCCATCAGGCTGTCCGACCCGTTGGCATCGCCCGGCGCCTCTTTGACCATGACCTCGGCGATAAGCGTGCTCTTCCCCAGTAGATACTCGATCTCGTCGGGCATGATGTTCTTGCCGTTTTTGAGAACGATCAGGTTCTTGCACCGGCCCGTTACATATAAAAAGCCGTCCTTGCCCACATGGCCAATGTCTCCGGTTTTAAACCATTCGCCCTCAAATGCCGCCGCCGTGCCTCCCTCGTCGTCGAGATAGCCTTTCATGACGTTGTCGCCGCGGACCTGTATCTCGCCCATTTCGTCAACGCGCACTTCACAGCACGACGCGAGCCATCCCACCGAAGTATCCTTATGGCGGTTTCTTTTATTGGCGGAAATGATCGGAGAGCATTCGGTAATGCCATATCCCTGCAGTATCATCACACCGAGGCTCCGAAAGCCCTTGACCAGCTCGGGGTTTAGATAAGCGCCGCCGCAGATCACCGTCTTGAGCCTGCCGCCGAAAAACGCACGCACCTCATGGAGCAGCTTGTCTCTTATGTCAATGCCGACCGCGGCCAGCAGATTGCCCAAAAAAATGCCGAACTTCAGCTTTTTCTCTTTGCCCTGCTTTTTTGCCCCTTCCCAGATACGCTTATAAAACGTTTCAACATAAAGCGGCACCAGCACCATCAACGTCGGCCGGAACAGCGCGAGACACGCCGGCAGTATTTTGATGCTTTCGCAAAAAGCGTTTGCCGCACCAAAGCAGATCGAGCCGAATAACCCGCACATATTCTCATACGAATGGTGTATAGGAAGCACCGAAAGCAGCACGTCGTCTTGAGCATATTGTATCAGGCCGGCCGCCGCTGTGGCGTTGGACGCCAGATTGTGGTGGCTCAGCATGACGCCCTTGCTTTTGCCCGTCGTTCCCGACGTAAACAGTATCGCGCATGTGCGCTCGTCGTCAATCTCTATATCGGAGTATCTGTCTTTTCCTTGAGCCACAATGTCTTTGCCCATTTGCAGCAGCGCATCAAATTTGATGCCCGCGTTCTTAGAATCGCCTAAAGATATCGTGACGATATCCGGTACGTTTTGCACCACGAAAGCGGCTTCGTCTTCGAATGTCGGCGAATAAAAAAGCACAGAGGTTTTGGACCGCTGTACAAACGAAAGTATCTCTTCTTTATTGAGCTCTTTGTCCAAAGGGACGACAGTTGCGTTGATATTGACAGTCGCGAAATACGCCAACACCCACCGGTATGAGTTTTCACCGATCACGGCAACAGAACGGCCGGAGAACCCTTTGTCTATCAGTGCGTTGGCCAGAGCGCAAAGATCATCACCAAACTGGCTGAAAGTCACGGCCTCGTATTCCGTTTTACCCTTCAACGTGTAAAAAGCATCATTTTTCGCGAAAAGATGAATACTCCTATCGGTAAACTCTTTTAAATCGCGGAAACGCGCCGCCGAATTCAAGGGATCTTTCCTCACATTTGCCCCCCCTTTGTTCACAATATTCTTTTTTGCCTGTTTTTTATATTTTTTTACCTTTAATCAGTATGTTAGCATATATTTCCCTATCTTTCAACAATAATCATATACCTGTATCTTCC
>JAQTSP010000085.1 GCA_028711205.1 Eubacteriales bacterium
TATTACCATTTACACCTGATTTTACCGGAAAATGTGCTGTCGTAACCGGCGGCTCTGGTATTCTTGGCAGTATGATTGCAAGTGCTGTTGCCACTTGTGGGGCAAAGACTGTTATTTTAAACTTGTCAGACGAAAAGGGACGATTAGTTTTAGACGAGATAACAAACGCAGGTGGGACAGCAATGAGAGTGAAGTGTAATGTCCTCGAAAAGGAAAGTGTTGAAGCGGCTCATGAAGCGGTATTAAAAGCATATGGCAAATGTGACATATTGATTAACTGTGCCGGAGGAAACAGCCCGAAAGCAACTACCGATGATGAGTTTTTTGATCAAAGTGTGCTTGAGGCGCAAGATAAAAAAAGTTTTTTTGATCTTAGTGCTGATGGTTTTGATAACGTATTTGGACTTAACTTAACGGGAACGTTGCTTTCGACACAGATATTTGGGCTTGATATGATAGACAAGCCGGGTTCTGTCATATTGAACGTGTCATCAATGAATGCGTTCAGGCCGTTGACCAAAGTGCCGGCATATAGCGCAGCGAAGGCTGCAGTCACCAACTTCACACAGTGGCTTGCAGTGTACTTTGCAAAAAGTAATATCCGTGTCAATGCCATTGCACCAGGCTTTTTTTCCACGGCACAAAATGCAAAACTTTTATGGAACCAGGACGGCACGCCGACAGCGCGTACAGAAAAAATTCTGAATAACACGCCTATGGGTCGACTTGGAAACCCGGAAGATTTGCTTGGCACTCTTTTATGGCTCCTAGATAACAAGGCCTCTTCATTTGTGACAGGTGTGGTCGTGCCTGTGGACGGAGGGTTCTCCGCATATTCGGGCGTATAAGGGGGATAGCGTGTGGAGCTTTTCTTAAGAGCAAATAATAACGAAGGTCTAGCTATTGGTGAAATAAAGAGTGCATTATTGGAATCAATCAAAGGAAGAGAGCTAAAAAGAGTTCTGATAGTACCGCCCGACTTTACCCGCTTTCACTCGAATGCAGGTATGATAACAAGCATTTATTATTCCGAACTGACTGACAGGGGTTGTGAAGTTGATATCATACCTGCTCTTGGTACGCATGAACCAATGACGAAAGAACAGTGTTCAGAGATGTTTTTAAACATCCCGTATAAAAAGTTTATTCATCACCGCTGGCGAGACGATGTTGTTCGGATCGGAAAGGTTCCCGGAGATTTTTTATCCGATATTACAGACGGTATTTGGACTGAGCCCATAGTATGTGAAATCAACAAGAATATCATGAATAAGGAATATGACCTTATTTTATCGGTCGGGCAAGTGGTACCGCACGAAGTGATTGGTATGGCCAATCACTCAAAAAACATTTTTGTAGGTTGCGGCGGCAGTGATATGATTAATAAATCGCATATGGTGGGCGCTCTATATGGTATGGAACGTATGATGGGTATGGATCATACGCCTGTGCGCAAAATGTTCGATTACTGTGCTGAAAATTTTTTAAGCGGGCTGCCGATATTGTATGTGCTGACGGTAACCACTGCTCCAGGTGGCAGGATACAAACGCACGGATTGTTTATTGGGGAAGGGCGTAAAACTTTAACGGAGGCTATTGCGCTGTCGCAATCAAAAAATATCGATTTCGTTGATAGGGGTATCAAAAAATGCATCGTTTACCTCGATCCGAAGGAGTTTAAAAGCACATGGATTGGAAACAAGGCTATTTATCGTACACGTATGGCAATTGCAGATGAAGGGGAACTTATCATGTTAGCCCCGGGTGTTTCCAAGTTTGGCGAAGATGAAGAAGTGGATAGGCTTATTCGAAAATACGGTTATTGCGGTCGGCTGAAAGTTCTGGAATTCTTCCGTGAGAATGAGGAATTGCAGATGAATATGGGGGCGGCGGCGCACCTGATACACGGATCTTCCGATGGGCGCTTTGCCGTTACCTATGCTGTAAAAAATATTGATCGTTCACAAATTGAAGAGGTTCATTTTAACTATGCGGATTATGATAAATTGGCAGCGAAGTATGATCCCCATACGTTAGCCTATGGATGGAACAGGATGCCCGACGGTGAGGAGATCTATTTTATTCCCAATCCCGCTCTCGGTTTATGGATCGATAAAGGCAAGTTCAAGAATAAAAAAGCTTCAAGGGAAAATGGATGAATGCAACCATATCAGTCAGTAATGGATTGGCATAAACGGTTGAAGATATATGTAGGCAATGAAAAATTGCAGGGTAATTGATACTATTAGGCACTTTCACAAAATCATATAAAAAGAACCTTTATTGGCAGACCTCTTGAGAACCAACTCGAGAGGTTCTAAGGTTTAAAATATGAAATCCGAGAGGTTTAGATTTTCCAACGGGAATGCTTCTTAAACGAAAACAACTCAACTTGACCTGAGTTGGTGAATTTGTTCAATATAAGATAATATAAAAAAGGCAGGAAAGAGTATGGTAAAGTATAATGCATATCAGGAAATGCTTGATGTATTAGACGATGCGGCAGAAAAACTTGGTCTCGAACTAAGCGATTATACCGCACTCAGGCATCCGGAACGTGAACTGAAAGTTGCGGTGCCCGTAGAGATGGACGATGGCACGCTGAGAGTCTTTTCGGGGTACCGTGTTCAGCACAGCAGCTCGCGGGGACCATGTAAAGGAGGTATTCGTTTCCATCCGGGAGTCAATATCGATGAAGTTAAGGCGCTGGCTGCATGGATGACTTGGAAATGTGCGGTCGTCAACATACCGTACGGCGGCGCGAAAGGCGGTATTGAAGTTGAACCATCTGAACTCAGCGCTCGGGAATTGTCACGGCTAACACGTCGATATACCGCGGCAATACTGCCGCTGCTCGGCCCGGAACGCGATATACCGGCACCGGATATTAATACTGATGCCCGTATTATGGGTTGGATTATGGATACTTATAGTATGTTTAAGGGGTATTCAGTTCCAAGTGTGGTAACAGGAAAACCTTTAGAAATTGGTGGCTCATTAGGTAGAAAGGAAGCCACGGGCCGTGGAGTTTCAATTGTTGCAGATGAAATTGCTTTCCGTGCGGGTATTTCGATGCAAAAGGCAAGAATCGCAGTACAGGGTTTTGGTAATGTTGGCGGAACGGTTGCGAGAATATTCTATGAAAAAGGGTATAAGATCGTTGCCTTAAGTGATAAAGATTCAGCCTTATATAACGAGAAAGGCCTCAATATTGATGAGATATTTGCGTATGTAGAAGTTAATAAGACATTGAAGGGTTATATAGGGAAAGGCGTTCAGGAGATCACAAATGAAGAACTTTTGACCCTTGATGTAGATATATTAGTACCAGCCGCGATAGAAAACCAAATTACAAAAGAAATTGCTGATAAAGTTAAGGCAAAGATCATTGTTGAAGGTGCGAATGGACCGACGACAACTGAGGCTGATAAAATTCTAAATGAGAAAAATATAATCATTGTGCCTGATATTTTAGCTAATGCAGGCGGTGTAGTGGTTTCCTATTTTGAATGGGTGCAAAATTTGCAGGCGATTTTTTGGGATGAACACGAAGTCAATACAATGCTAAAAAGGATAATGATTCGAAGCTTTGATGAGGTATATGATATCTCGAAATCAAAAGGCTTTTCAATGCGCTTGTCTGCCTACATGGTTGCGCTTAACCGTGTGGTTATGGCTAAGAAAATCCGGGGCATTTTTCCATAAAAATCTGCAAAGTTGATATTAGAAAATAAAATATTTATTACATATTTGTTTTTTGCAATCGGGTTGGTAATGTATTGATTGAGTTTGGGTGTTTGTAGATTCATGAATGATAGTTCCGACCCGATTGCATTTATATCTTAATCCCTATCTTCCCTGATATCCCGAACCGACACTAACAGAGTAGAATGAAAAAGCCGGAAAGCATGGGAAGCCACAGCAATTTTATACAAATAGATTGCAACTCGCGTTTTTGGCTGAACCAAAGTCTATAACAAAGGATCATACTAACGATTAAAAACAAACAAAGGAATAGATATATCAATTTCATGTGTAAAGTAACCAATAAAATTATAAATATCACGCCGATTACCTGAGACGATATTGCAAATATCAGCGCGAATTTTTTTGTCATATTTATTGGAATGGTTTTAAGGCCGGATTTTTTATCTCCCTGGATATCGAGGATGTCCATAAAGATTTCTCTCCCATTGATAAAAAACATGACTGCGACTGGCAGCAAATAAAAGATGGAATCATACTGACAGGTATATAAAACAAATATAAACGGCAGCGTTGTAATACACGCAGTAATAAACGTTTTTATCAATGATAACTTTTTTAGTATGATATTATATAGTGATACGCCTGCAAACGTGGAAAGGTATAATATCAACTCTGTTAAAGTCGGAGTAGCAATAATAATGGAAATGGTGACACAAACGGATAGAAGAACAATAAACAATTGAACGGAGAGCGGAGACAACGCCCCTTTTGCCAGCGGTCTGTGCGGTTTATTTATTTTATCTTTTTCGATATCATTTAAATCGTTTAAACAGAAAGCATACATTGAAATAAGAAGAAATGGAAGAGACTTGATCAACGCCACACCCACCCCGTATATTTTTTGTGTGGGCAAAAAAACAATCAACATGATGACAATCGAAGTAAACAACCTGCACAGCTTAACGTATGACACAATATTACCGGGGTGGCTGCTATTATTATCGCTATCAATTTTTGTGCTGCTGCCATATTTTTTTCTGGAATTAATAACAGTTATCCAAATCAGGTTTGTCACCAGTATCAATATATATATTAAAAATGAAAATGAAGTATTATTCTTGACCTGATTTTCAGAAAAAATATTCAAAATACTTACGATGATAATCGAAACGATCGTGCCAACAAATAACCAGCTGGAAACAACAAACAGATTGTTTGGCGTCGGGTCATCATCGCTTCTAAATACAAGCAATTTTTTGCTGGTTATGACCGTGATCAATAATACGACACTGGATAAAATGATTGTCACGGGATCCAGCGGTATTAACATTGGCAAATGATAAGCGGACAAGAAAAATTTTATGAGATAATCTATTATCAAACATAGCATTAATAAGTAACCGATCACTGTTTTTTTTCTGATCCATTTGGTCATTTTGAAACCTTCCCAATTTAACCCCTTATATAACCAAAACAGGGAAGTTGCGACCAGAATGATCGAGTAGGACACGACAAAGAACCAGCCAAGATCGAAAAAAATAAAAATCAAAGGCATAAAAAGAATCGATATGACCATAGCCATAGACGTGCTGTTGTAATATTTGATTCCCTTATTATGATCGTTCGCAAAATGCCTGGCCGTTACTTTCCAGGCCTCATAAACGCATAAAATACTGGAGAGCCCTATACTGAACAACATAAGAGATAATTCATTTCTTATAAACATAAATATATTAGAAATATATGATATGACCAACGTTATTAATATCACGCATAGAAAAAACAAGCTTAATATAAAATACCATTTCTTTTTAATATTAAGCAAGCTCATCACCAGGTATAATAACCAAGGTGCCAAGCATAATATTTTAAGGCTGATGCCATTATCCAATACATCCCTGGTGTATACGCCAAGTGTCAGGCACATTCCTATTGAAAGCAAAACAGGAATTACCAATTCGTACCTTGCAAATAAAAGCTTCTCCGAATCCCGGGAAGCGCTGCTATTGTAGAAAATAAAATATAACCAGCACATGGAGATATTAAATCCCAATATGATGAAGAAATGCATAAAATATTGAGAATTATTTTTATAGGATAATAACCCGATTATAACAATTAATATTGAAATAATAATCGATGCGGCAGATGCTTCTTTGGTTTGATCGATCTTTTCTTTCTTATAATAAGCAGAAGAATATGCCGCAAAAAAAGGCACAGAAGTTCCCCATATTCCAAAAATTAATGGCACCCAGGATGCAATATCACTCAGGTTATCAATTTGAGTCAGGAAACTAATGAATAACGCTATCAAGGACGACAGGCTATACCCAATAAAACGGACGATTAAACTGATTTCTTTTTGCCCTTTTAACTCATTGCTATTGTTAACTACCATAACAAATCCAAATAAAACCAAATCCTTTTTTCTAATAATACACTAAAATATATTTATATACAATATATTAATAATCATACTGTAAGTATACACAAAAAACGCAGCAAACCAAATGAACGTCGCATGCATAGTCTTTTATTTTTTCCACAGTATTAAATACCGGTTAAATGTTAAATTTTTAAAAACATCTTCATTATTAGCACTGTAATATAACAAACTGTGCTATGATAACGATAGGCTTATTAGTTAGTACATCTAACAAAAAAAATCAGGTTGTATTTTGAATAATATATAAATTTCTATCGCACCACATGAATGAAATAAGTAAAAAAGGTATTAAGGTAAAATAATAGAAATGATGAAAAATCTCATTATAGGCGATCTTATTGCGAAACTTCCCATAATACAGGGCGGCATGGGTGTCGGCATTTCGTTATCCGGTCTTTCCTCTTCCGTCGCCAACCAGGGCGGCGTCGGTGTCATTGCGACAGCGGGCATCGGCATGCATGAACCGGATTTTAACTCAAATTTCTTAGAATCGAATATCAGGGCTTTGAGAAAGCAGATCCAAAAAGCGAGAGAATTATCCCGAGGCATTATTGGCGTAAATATTATGGTGGCGCTTACAAATTTTTCTGATCTGGTCAAAACGGCGATCGAAGAAAAAATCGACATCATATTTTCGGGAGCAGGCCTGCCGCTTAATCTCCCCGAATATCTAAAAGGCTCTAAAAAGACCAAGCTTGTTCCGATCGTATCTTCCGGCAAAGCGGCCAGGATCATTTCTCAAAAATGGCAGAGCGACTACGATTATCTTCCGGACGCGATCGTTGTCGAAGGTCCGAAAGCCGGCGGGCATCTTGGCTTTAAACCCGAACAGATCGATGATCCCGATTATTCACTGGAGAATTTGGTACCGGATGTTTTAAGGCAGGTCAGACCGATTGAAGACAAAAACGGCAAGACGATACCTGTCATCGCGGCCGGCGGGATATACACCGGGCAGGACATCCATGACATCATGGAACTGGGCGCCGCCGGTGTGCAGATGGCCACGCGCTTTGTGCCGACGGTGGAATGTGACGCTTCTATCGAGTTTAAAAAATGCTATATCGATGCGAAGAAGAAAGATCTTGGTATAATCAAAAGCCCTGTCGGTATGCCCGGAAGAGCGATATTGAATGATTTTTTAAAGAGCGTTGCCGCGGGTAAAAAGCAGCCGTTTCGCTGTCCGTATCATTGCATCGCGACATGTGAATATAAAGACAGTCCCTATTGCATTGCCCTTGCCCTGTTAAACGCGAAAAAAGGCAATATGAAGCATGGTTTTGCATTCGCCGGTCAAAACGCGTACCGTTCAACATCGATCGTTTCCGTCAAAGAACTTGTCGAGACGCTGAAGAGGGAATACAACGAAGCCGAGCGCTTAAGTGAAAAGCAATGACGTGCAAACAAATACAAACCTGCGTATAAAAAAATTTAGTATCCGGGCTATTCGTAATTTCCAATTTCCCGCAGATTGCTGACATTGTGATGTGCTTATTTTTGCCTGGATCAGCGTCTTTCTAGATTTGCACGGCCACTTTCTTTCAATGATCGTGAGTATGGGCAATTTGTATTTTGCCTTAAGGTCTGATATAATGTCGACTTATATTAGCAAGATAAGTCAGGTGTTCCGAAATTCAAAATTTGTAATTATTTAAGGAAGATATCATCATGGTCGTTTTGTCATGAGAATCATAAAAGTCAAAAGCAAAAAGGAAATGCGGGACTTCGTGCACCTGCCCCGGATGATTCACAGAGATAATCCCTGTTATGTCCCGCCTATTTGGATGGACGAGAAAAATGCGTACAGCAGTAAAGACAATCCGATACTGGCAAACGCGGATTTTGAATTGTTCCTGGTCCTGGACGACGAAGAGACTCCCGTCGGGCGTACGATCGCATATGTGGATCATAATTTTAACAGGTATTACCGGGTCAAGATGGGGTTTTTTGGCGCGTTTGATTGCTCCGATGATGATACGGCAGGCAGGTTGCTGACCCGGGCCGCTGAAGAATGGCTAAAAGAAAAAGGGATGGAGACCATAAGAGGCCCCATTCATCCCGTTGCGGAAAACTGGGGATTTGTGTATAAGGGCTATGACAGCCCGCCGGTCTATATGTCGCCTTGGAATCCGCCATATTATCATGGTTTTTTTACAGGTTACGGGTATGAAAAGGCGAAGGATTTATTGGTGTATGAAGCGGATATCCAAAGTGGCTACACGCTTCCGCCGCGGTTTAATGAGTTTTGTGAGAGGTTTTTAAAACGCTGCCCGGGCATCAAAATCAGAAGACTGGATATGCGCCGTATCAAAGATGACGCGCGTTCCATCTGGGAAATATCCAATACGGCGCTGGCAAACAACTGGGGATATGTGCCCCTGGAGCTTTCGGTGATGGAAGATATGCTGCGCAAGCTGCGGCTTATCGTTGATCCGGATGCGGTGTGGATGGTCGAGGATGCCGGGAAGGCGGTTGGTTTTTGCCTGGGGTTTCCGGATATCAATATGCTGCTTAAACGTATTAAAGGCAAGATGCTGCCTTTTGGCTGGGCAAGGCTGATACTCGGTGTCAAAAAGCTTCGCGATTACAGGCTTTTTGGCCTGGCGGTTCATCCGGACTGGCAGGGAAAAGCGCTGGATGCGCTGATGTATATCAACCTATATAAAAATTTAGTTGCCAAAAAAGTACGCATGGAAGCAAATTACATACTTGAAGATAATCTGAACATCAAAAACGCGCTCGAAAAGCTGGGTATGCGGCATTCAAAAACTTACCGTATTTATGAGAAACCTTTAATTGTACAAACAGATTAGGGTATATTATTTAATGGTTTGACCGCCGGCAGGTAATAACAGGTAACACGCACATTTTTTTATTGAACGCTTGTAATGCGTTTTATAATATATCATTATATATTCAACGGATAAGTATAAGAATAAGTAAAACGAGAATAAGCATTACCGGCTTCTAATAACAATGTATATAAGCCGGGGACAGAAGATCAATTCCACGGTGAATGATACATCAAAACAAAAAGGCCTATCATTATTTTTTGATGTATACCAGGGCTGTGAGGTATTGGAATAGTTAGGGGTCAACTCTTAATTCATCGTCAAAAAATAGCAATAGACTGTACCCTCCAGGGAAGATTTTCCGGTACCGAAAAACACAATATTTTCAGCAAATAAGCGGCTGTGCCGGTTGCCTCTGTTTTAAAATTATCTGTTATATGCAAAATAGAAGTAATTGGATTAAGCCCGATGTATTTACTTTAGCATATTAAATAGGGCTTACTGAACGATAAAAATCATTGAATATACTGCAAAAAACGAAGTAAAAGTGGTATAATGTCTGCAAGATGAAATGGCTAACAGGCTAAAAACATTTGCAGATGGGGTGCAGTATGTAC
>JAQTSP010000086.1 GCA_028711205.1 Eubacteriales bacterium
CGGGTGGACAGGCTGATCAAAAAAATTGCCGGGCAATCAAAAACAATAACACTTCAATCGGATATTTCCGGCGACTGCAATGGTAATTAATTGTCGGTATCATGACCGGTCAGCGCGCCGGCCGCTTCTTTCTCGGATTTCTTAAAAAAAACATGGTTTCCGCGGTTGCATTCGCGTATGAAAGCGGCAAGGCTTTTACTCTGTACGTTTTCAAAGTCGCCGACAATGGCAAGCCGTATGCCGTAGTTCGGGAACTTCTGCAACATCTCGCCTGCAAGCCCGGTATTCAGTAAAAAAAAGCCGTCAGGAAGCGCTTCTTTATATATGATGATGCCATGGGCACCGTTGCTGTACGCCGTGGCTATGATGTCAAGCACGTCACGGACGCCGCCGACAGTACCCGTCGTCACGCCGATGCGTCCTCCTTCTATGTACCGTAACATGTCAATCCCCCTTTTATTGATGCGCGTCCAGAAACGCTGCGATGTCGCCGCCCAGGTTGATCAGCGTATGGGGCGCGTCTTTTAATATGCGGATATCCGCTTGCGGGACAAGCCGTTTTAACCGATCGGCGCTTTTTTGTGTGGAAAAGAGTATATCTTTTTCTCCGCCGAAGAACAGCACGGGCATCTTCAGCCGTGAAAAAGTTTCGTCGGGAAACGGGCGGAGTTTGTCGGGACGCCGCGGACGAAAGTACTGGCCCAGGAGCCCCGCAAACGCCACGGCCTCATCCGGCAACATCAGGTTGCCGAGTATGCGCTTGTTCAGCCCGTGCCCTCTGTTTTTGCCTATCGCTGTGTGGACAGCCATCTCAAGCAGAAACGACATGTGTATCGGCGAGATGCCGGCCGGCGCCAGCAGTACAAGCTGTGAAACACGCAGGGGCGCGTACGCCGCAAGTGAGATCGCCATCCAGCCGCCAAGCGAGTTGCCGACAACGGCCGTGCTTTTAAGGCCAAGGCCGTCAAACAGCTCTGAGAGCCACAGGGCGTAATGCGTGCCTTTATAGCGCGGGCGGTTTTCCGCGCTCTTTCCCGATTCGCCAATGATGTCGACGGCGTATACCCTGCGCGTTTTTCCAAGCACGGGTACGTCGCCCAACCACATCGCGGCGTTTGTCATCGAACCGTGAAGAAGCACGACGGCATCGCCGCCTTCCTTGCCGCTCGCCATCACGAACGTGTCGCCGTATGACGTTGGAATGGTCAGCTGTTCATTCGGTGCAGGCCAATACGTCAATATTTCCTCATAGCGCCGCATGATGATGCTTTTGCCTTCTGTCGATCTGAATACTGTATTCATAGCTCCTCCTGTTCGTCGCCATATATCGAGACGCAGCCCAGCATCGTCTCTATGAAACGCACCGATCCCCACAGCATGATGCGCAGCTTCCTGCCGCCGTTCAAGTGCTGTATGTTGATGGTGCTCTTGCCGTACGCCGGATCTTTCGTGTTCGCGGCGGCCAAAAGCGCGCCGGTGATACGGTCCGCCTCGTCTTTGTCGTCCGCCGAGATATCCACCACCGCCGATACGCCGACCTTGGGGATATTCGGTTTGTTGTCGGCGGTCTCGGTATGCAGCATGGCCGCGCCGCTGTCCTCGAGGAACACGCTCAAGTCGTGGCCGCTGATCCGGTACTGCTTGCCGACCTTGCCCGCGCGCAGCTTGCCCGACTGTATATACCGCCGCAGTGTTTTCTGATGCAGGTTCAGCATCTTTGAGATATCGTCGACCGAATAAAACTTCTCGTCCATAGGACATCACCTCCTATTGTCCTGTATTGTACCACATTGTACGCGATAATGCAAGACTTTACACTAAATAGGGAACAATAGAGAGCAGGATGAATACAAGTGCTCTTTGCGCCGGATATCCCGCAGGCCCTTATATATATATAATTTCAAAGAAACATCCATATACCCATCTGGCACACTATCACCATGCGTTCATATTATAATATATAACCTTGTAAAGGAGACTTTTGATGATGGAACAGAACAGATATCCTGATATGCACACAACGCCGGACAACGCGTGCGTGCCTCAGGAGACCGTGATAAAAGACGTACAGCTGGCGTGCGCGTATGTGCCGATACAGAAGCTGTGCAGCACGTTCACGCCGATGAAGACACTGATGGCAGGGACCGCTTTCCCGGAGCTTTACGACGCGTACGGATGGGAAAGTGAATATGGTTATTAAGGGTTCCCAAAAAGCCGCAGGCTTATTGGGGTAATATTAAGGAGAGTTATGAACAATGAGCAGAGATCAACTGTTAAAAGAGCTTTCGGCAATGGATTTTTATACCGTTGACCTGCAGTTATATCTGAACACGCACCCGAATGACAGGGACGCGCTTCAAAAATATAACGCGGTCGCCTCACAGGCGGGTGCATTGAGGCAGGAATATGAAAGCATGTATGGGCCGCTGACGTCGTTTCGCTCGACGAGCAAGTATCCGTGGCAGTGGACAGCTGACCCGTGGCCGTGGCAGTACGAATTCAATTTCAAATTGGCGGGAGATGGTGAGTAATGTGGGTATATGAAAAGAAGCTGCAGTATCCGATAAAGATCAAAAAGCCGGATCCAAAGATGGCCAAGGTGGTCATCACGCAGTACGGCGGGCCGGACGGAGAGATCGGCGCGGCTCTGAGGTATTTGAGCCAGCGTTTCGCGATGGTGACACCCGAGGCCAAGGCGACGCTGAACGATATCGGTACGGAGGTACCGGTATTGACACAAGATAAGATGCATGCTTGACAGATTCAAATGATAAAAATGGCGCTTTATTTTTTAAGAGAATGTATAAGCGCAGTTGCGTTTATACAAAAGATCGCAAATATATCAGAATCAGGCACTGACAACTCAAGGTTTGCATATTGGCAGTGATAGCCATGTAAAATGGACATCACTGCCTTCGAAAGCCACCATTTATAGCAAGCCCTGCACGAAACAAAGATTGATATTTATGGAAAAACCGCGCCACGTGATTCTGCATACATCGATGCTGTTTTAAAATAAATTTATGATATATAAAAAAGGTGTTGTAATTTGATTTTTCACATTGTATAATTGTTTCAGAAAATGTGAAAGCGTTCCCATATAATCAGAAAGCCTGCGTTTTGGGTGGGCGGAGAGGATATCGTGAAAATCGCTTTGATCAACGAAAACAGCCAGGCCCCAAAAAATGCGCTGCTGTTTGAACTTCTGATAAAGACTGCCGAGCCCTATGGCCATACTGTCGCTAATTATGGCCGTTATTCGGCTGAGGATCCCCACGAGAGGAGCTATGTCCAGGCGGGCTTGCTGACCGCGATTTTAATCAATTCAGGCGCTGCGGATCTTGTGATTACCGGCTGCGGCACCGGCGAGGGCGCCATGATGGCGTGCAATGCGTTTCCCAATGTTATCTGTGGCCTTGTCAACGATGCGCTTGATGCAACTTTGTTAGCACGCGTAAACGATGCCAATGCGATCGCAATGCCATATGCCAAGGGCTTTGGCTGGGGTGCCGAACTGAATATCGAATATGCGTTCGAAAAGTTGTTTGCAGCCGAGTTCGGCAGCGGTTATCCCGAAGAATGGGCTGCTGCGGAAAAGCACAACAAGCGCATTCTGGATCAGGTAAAAAACATAACGCACCGCAGCATGGCACAAATTTTGAAGGACATCGACCAGGATTTCTTAAAAGAGACTGTCTCTGCAGATACCTTTACCGAACTGTTTTATTCTAATTGCAAGGACAACGAAGTATCTGAATACATCAAAGAACTCCTGCAAAAGTGAGGCAGATTATAATAAAGAATCCTTTGTTCGCTGATAATATCGATGTGCTCATGAACGTGGAAGGAATCAACGCGATCAACTGAGGTTTTGAAGCTGATCGTTTCAAGAGCAAGGCCGAAGCGATCGACAGGATTTCTGGAAAGTGATAGACATGAGAAAAGTATTGATCGCCATGCCCCATTACTCCGAGACATGCACAAGGGGTTACAGGATGCTGAAGGCGTATGGCTGCAAAATCATTGAAAATCATTACGATCGGGATTATACCGTACGCGAACTGCAGACGATCATGCCGGATGTGGAGGGCGTGATCGCGGATTCCGAAAAATGGTGTGAGGAGACTCTAACCGCCGCACCCAAGCTGAAAGTCATTGCCCGTTTTGGTACTGGCATGGACAGCGTCGATGTGGAGGCGGCAAAAAGGCACGGTGTGATCGTAACGAACTGCCCCGGCCTGAATGCAAATACCGTTGCAGAACAGGCAATCGCGCTGATTTTCTGCGCGCTTCGGAAGATTCCGGAGCTGGATGCCGATACCAAGCGGGGCGGCTGGAGCCGCGTGATGTTCCACGAGCTTTGCGGTAAAACGGTTGGCATTATGGGTTTTGGCGCGATCGGGCAGAAGGTGGCCGAAAAGCTGCAGGGATTCAATTGCAACATCATCACATTTGACAAGTTTCCCAACTTTGACAGGGCAAAGACGCTGGGCGTCAGCATGATGAGCTTTGAGGAGGTTGCACAAAAGAGCGATGTGATTTCCCTCCATATGCCGCTATTGCCGGACACCAGGCATATCATCAATGCAGAATCTTTAAGGCTGTTCAAAGACGGCGTACTGATTGTCAATACGGCAAGAGGAGCTTTAGTGGATGAAGGCGCGTTGGCCGGCGCACTGCGCAACGGCAAGGTCTCCATGTTTGCCGCCGATGTTTTTGAACAGGAGCCTCCCGCGAAAGACGTTCCGTTGTTTTTATGCAGGAATTACATTTGCACGCCTCACATTGCGGGTGAAACCTTTGAAAACCGTGAAAAGACAGGCGCTGCAACGGCCGCCGTACTGATCGATGTTTTCGAGGGCCGAGAGCCGCCTAATCGCAGAGCGTAAGGAAGAAAGGATAATCATATGAAAAAAGTATTAGTACTTGCTACAGATTACGATGTTTTATGCAAAGACGGTTTAAAAATGCTGAGAGATTTCGGCTGCGAGGTCGGATTCAACGCATATGGACGGCCGTATACCTATGAAGAATTGACACAGGTAATGGGCGACGTCGACGGTGTTATCGCAAACATGGAAGTATGGAACAAGGCTTCCATGGATGCTTCGCCTAAGCTGAAGGTGATCGCCCGTTTCGGTACCGGCTACGATTCGGTCGATCTGGAAGAGGCGAAGAAGCACGGTATCGTGGTTACAAACTGCCCTGGCCTGAACGCGCCTGCGGTCGCAGAGCACGCCGTCGCATTGCTGTTTGCTGCCGTACGCGATGTTCCCCGTTTGGACAGGACAACAAAGGAGGGTGGCTGGGAGCGTACCATGTTCCATGAGCTCTCCGGCCGGACTGTCGGCATTCTGGGTCTTGGACATGTTGGACAAAATTTTGCGCGGATGCTCAAAGGATTCGGATGCAATATTATCGCATATAACCGCACGCCAAGGCCCGAACTGGAAAAAGCGCTTGGTATAAAACAGTGTGAACTTGATGAGGTCCTGAAGGAAAGCGATTATCTGAGCATCCATTTGGGAAGCAATGCCGGGACATATCATATCATCAACGCCGAGCGTCTTGCCATGATGAAAAAAGAGGCAATTGTTGTAAACACCGCCCGCGGCGTGCTGGTCGACGAAAGGGCGATGCTGGAAGCCCTGCAAAGCGGGCAGATCGCGGCCTATGCAACTGACGTATTCGAACGGGAGCCCGTCGACAAAGAAAATCTTCTGTTGACACAGCCCAATTATATCTGCACCCCGCATTCTTCCGGTCAGACGTTTGAGAATTATCGCAATACGGGTATCGCTACCGCACAGGCCGTAATCGACGTTCTATCCGGCAGGGAGCCGGCAAATCGCAGGGCATAGCTGTTTATTTGAAGTTTGGCCACTTTGGCGGTATAATAAAACAAAAAAAATAGAAACAGCAGGGAAGGCACTCCTGTTTTTATTTTTTTTCCGCCTTTACAGGCCATAAACCTTTTTAGCCGTTCCCGCATATATCTTTTGTAATTCATCCGCCGAAAGTGTTATTCCCTCACAAATAAAGCTTATCAGTTGGGAGTATGGTGCCCTGGTGACCGAGACAGGGATATCGCTGCCCCACATGATTCGATCCACGCCGATAATTTCGCTCGCCAGCTTTATATAACGCAACGCCGAAGGATAGGGGTAGGTCTCCGGTGCGCACAAAGACGGAAGAGAAGCAAGCGTCACATAGATATTACCTGCCGTCTCTATCTTTTTTAGCGCATCACAGACCTTTTCGTCCTGGTCCGCTGCCGGACAGAACATATGCTCGATCACAAATTCAACGCCGTCATATTTTTGCGCCAGCGCCACAATCCGATCAATTTGAAAACTTGGATCTCCGAAGGTTCCGATATCGAAGCTCAACACCAATCCGTGCTTTTGCGCATATTCCAAAACCGGTCGCATGCGTTCGCCATTGACATAAAAATCCGAATGATACCCCATAAACCCGCTATTGGTGCTCATTTCAAATTTCAGGCCGCAGAAACGGAATTCTTCGATCCAACGACGCATTATGTCCAAATAGCACCGGCAATACGGATCGAAAGCGCCCAGAGCTGTGAACCGATCCGGATACGCGCAGACGGCCTCGTGTGCATATTCGTTCTGGAAACCGTATATACTTCCTTGCATCAACACCGCACTGCCGATGCCGCAGGCATCCATTTCCCGTATCAGGCGATCATAACTGAAATGCTCTCCACCCAGTTCAGGTGGGATGATTTGTATTTCCTCGCCGGTTGCCCAGCGCACTCTGCCGCCGCCTAAGGAACGCATTTCACCATGGTAGCCGAATCCTTTGATGCATTCGATGAGATGTGCATGCGCGTCTATAACTTCATATCGATCCACCGGCGTTTCCCTCCTAACATTCCTCATGGTGTCAGCTTTGTATTCATATGTTGACCTGCTTGTTTTTTGGTCATATGCACAGTTGCCACATCCGGAGTGCAAATGCATGATAAAGGGGCGCCATAAAGCGCCCTTTGCAGCCGTTACATTTTGCCGTTACTTCTTGCGGGCGACCTTCCGCATATCAAACACAACCGCGATAATGATGATTGCGCCCTTAATGATCCTTTGCAGATACGAGGAAACGCCTAGGATCAGCAAGCCGTTGTTGATAACGCCCAGCACCAGGATACCACCGATGACGCCAACGATCGAACCGACGCCGCCTGTTTGGGATACACCGCCGATCGTGGCCGCTGCGATACCATCCAATTCATAGCCTTCGCCCAATGTAGCGTTGCCGGATGCAGCGCGGGCGGTCATCATGACGCCGGCCAGCGCCGCGCATAAGGCCGACCAGCAATATGTCATCACAAGGTTGCGTTCCACCTTGATACCGGATGCGCGGGCAGCATCTACATTGCCGCCAATGGCAAACAGATTCTTTCCGAACCTGGTATGGTTGAGCAGAATGTTGGCAATGATGGCCACCATCAGGAATACGAAAACGATATTCGGTAAAAAGCCGAGAATCGAACCCTGGCCGATTATGGTGAAATCCTCACGCAGCATCGGTACAGGGTATGCGTTCGTGAACAGAAGAGCAAAACCGCGGGCCATAGTCATGGAACCGAGGGTTGCAATGAACGGATGGATCTTGGTATAGGCGACCAGCAGACCGTTCATCAGTCCAAACGCAGTACCGACGGCAAGGCCAACCAGCACGGCGACCCACGCGGGAATATAGGTCAGGTTCGGGATAATCAGCGCCGAGTAGGTCAGCTTTTGCACCAGCGCCGCAGTGAACACGGACGATACGGCTATAAGCGAGCCGAGCGAAAGGTCGATACCGCGGGTAACGATGCAGAACGCCACGCCAAGGGCCAGCAGGCCACGGCTGGACTCCGATGTTAAAATATTAATGAAGTTCGCTCCGGTCAAAAAATGGGGCGATGCAATGCCGAAGATCGTGATCAGGATGATCAGGATGACGAACATGGCGTATTTGTTTACGATCGTTTTAATTTCAAAACGACGCTTTTTTGTTTTCGTTGTGGTTTCCATATATCAAAAACCTCCTTTAGTCAAATCGCACTGGCTTCGAACGTGCCGGTGGCATATTCCATGATACGCTCCTGCGTTACTTCCGCGCGGTCGATGATACCGGTTTGTATGCCTTCGTGCATCACGAGGACGCGGTCGCACATGCCAAGGATTTCCGGCATTTCTGAGGATACCATGATGATTGCCTTGCCTTCGCCGGCCATTTTAGTGACGAGCAAATGAATCTCCGTCTTGGCGCCGACGTCGATGCCGCGCGTCGGCTCATCCATAAACAGGATGTCCGGCTGGGTCAAAAGCCAACGGGACACGAGTACCTTTTGCTGATTGCCGCCAGAAAGGTCCTGAATCAGCGTTTCTTTGGAAGGAGTCTTAATTTCAATTTTATCAATATATTTATCTGCATCTGCCGCGATCTTACGGTGGTTAATCAGGCCCATTTTGCCGACATAACTCTTAAGATTTGCGAGGACGATATTGTTGGCAACGCTTGAAACAGGGACGATGCCGGTACCTCTGCGGTCCTCGGTCAGCATGGCTATGCCGTTTCTTACCGCGTCGGCAGGGCACTTGATATCTACTTCCTTGCCTTTGATTATGACCGTCCCGGCGGTCTTTCTACGCAGGCCGAAAAGTGTTTCCAGCACTTCGGTGCGACCTGCACCAACCAAGCCCGCAAAGCCCAGGATTTCGCCTCTTTTGAGTTCGAAGCTGATACCGGAGAAGGTCTTCTCCGAAGCCAGGCCCTTGACTTCCATGATCACGTCGGTAATCGGGCAATCAATCTTCGGGAACATGGCACCCAGATCGCGGCCTACCATCAGATGGATCAGCTTCTTTATGTCCATGTTGGAAATAAGGTCTGTTCCCACCATCTCGCCATCGCGTAAGACTGTTACCTCGTCGCAGACCTCAAATATTTCTTTCATTTTATGCGAAATATAGATAATAGCAACGCCCTTGGCTTTGAGTGAACGGATCAGGCCGAACAGTTGCTCCGCCTCGTTGGTGGTCAGCGAAGAAGTCGGTTCGTCCATGATGATGATCGTGGCGTCCTGAGAAACGGCTTTGGCGATTTCGACCATCTGCATCTTGGCGACGGTCAGATCGCCCATTTTTCCGTAAGGATCGATATCGACGCCGATGCCACGCAGGATTTCGCCGGCCAGCTCATACATTTTTTTATGATCGATAAATATCTTGCCCTTCATCGGCTGACGGCCGAGAAACAGGTTTTCGGCCACAGAACGCTCCGTCACGGGCGATAGCTCCTGATGGATCATCGAGATGCCGTGTTTAGAAGCTTCCAGCGGATTATTAATGTGCACTTCATTGCCATTGATAAGCACCTTGCCGCTGTTCAGCTGGTACAGGCCGATCAGGCATTTCATCAGTGTTGATTTCCCGGCTCCGTTTTCTCCCGTGATCGCGTGTACTGTACCAGGGCGCAAACGGAATGACACGTTTTTAAGCGCCTGAACGCCGGGAAAACTTTTGGATACGTCAATCATTTCAAGTACATAC
>JAQTSP010000087.1 GCA_028711205.1 Eubacteriales bacterium
GTGTGTGATAAACTGCTCTCATCCATTTCTGGATACCTCCTTTTGTTGTTTTAGAAACGGCTGGCAAAACCTTTTCTAATTCTACATTTGGAGGTTCTTCTTTTCAAACGCTTAAGCTGCTCTTTACCCCACACGCATAGCGTGTGGTTTTTTTAACGATAATATAAAAGCCGCTTTTTGGGCGGCTTATATTTTTATATCTTTTTATTTGATCCTATAGCTGTAATGCGGTTTCTTCCGGTGTTTAAACCGCCTGCTGCGCTTTTTCCTGTTCGCTGTCAACAGCCGTATGACAAGGAATACGATCAGCCCACCGGGTATGATCAACAAAAACCATGCATAGCTGCCTTCGTTCTTTCCGACGTCTATTGGCGTTACAGGCGTCATCGTCGTCACGGCGGTATCCCCTTCCGAACCGGTTTCATAGACATCCCTTGGCGCGATGAGATCTTTTGAATAGATGTCCTCGCCTGTTTCCGCGTTGGTATATGTGACTGTGCCCAGCTTGTAGCCCTGTGTTATCGGCGCCTCTATCGTCTCTTTGCTGAGCTCCACCGAGGACTCTATCGCGACCGTCCCGTCAAGTATGCCTTCCACAAGCGTTTTTTCGAGCGTCACATACGTACCCGCCAAACCGGAGGCATCAAACTCCAGCAGACCGCCGCTCTCGTCGTCGGCCGCACAGTTTTCGACCTGCACCTGTACAGGATCCGTCGTTGCAAAAAGCACCGCCAGGTCGACCGTCTCAAAGTTGTCAAAGCCCCAATTGAAAAGGTTTTTTGCAAGATCCCACCGGTCGTCATTATCATCTCCGAAAATCAGGCAGATCAGGTTCATACCGTCTTTGGTTGCCGACGCGACAAGGCATTTGCTCGCCATCTTCGTATCTCCAGTCTTTATACCGGTCGCGTAGCTGTAGTAATCTTCACTATCTTTTTGCAGAAGATGGTTCGTATTTTTAACCGTGTCATTCATGTTCGTTTCGGGCATGTCATATGACTCTCTGCCTACGATATCCATAAACGTCTCGTTCTGAAAGGCATACAACACCAGTTTTTTCATATCGTTTAATGTTACGACATGTTCGTCATTATCGAGTCCGTTCGGATTGACAAAATTGCTTGACGTCATGTCAAGCTCGTTTGCTGCAAAGTCGTTCATCATGATGACAAAATCTTCGACCGTGTCGCCGACATGCTCCGCAACAGCAATAGCCGCGTCGTTGCCCGATTTGAGCATCATGCCGATCAGGAGGTCTTTCATGCATATTTCCTCGCCGGTGGAAAGGCCAAGATAAGACCCGGTCCGGCTTCCTGCCGCCTTTGAGCTTATCGTCACGACCTCGTCCATATCGCAGTTTTCAATCGCCAATATGCATGTCAGTATCTTTGTTGTGCTCGCCGGCCTGATCTGAATATCCGCATTATCTGTCGAATATAAGACCTGCCCCGTATCCGCATCAAGCAGCATCACCGCATTCGGGGTGACCTCGCCGGTATACTCCACCGTGGCCGAGGCCGTTCCCATAAAAAGCATTAATACTGCAAAAAAAACCAAACAAATAGATGTAATTCTCTTCAAAACCCTACATCCTCTCAAATTTCCTGTATTTATCACAGTCTTAAAAAAGACTATAGCTGTGTTAGTATAACAGTTTTGTAACACTTTGTACATAGTTTAAAAAGCGCGGCTGTAAAAAACGATGAACAATGATAAAATATACCATTTATTATCGTTATAGCCTGAATTTGTTAGTAAAAATGTTTCTGAAAATGCGCCGTCATATCACATACATTTATTTATTGTTTTCAAATGGCTCCGCGGCATGTATAATAAACCACGTATCAAAGATTTTCACGGGAGGAAAAATGGCTTACAAATTGATCGCGATAGACATTGACGAAACGCTTTTAACACACGAAGGGACGATTCCTCAAAGGGTCATGCAGGCAATACAAAAAGCAAAAAACAAAGGCATCTATGTCGTGCTTTGCACGGGCAGAACAAAAAAAGGGGCACAAAAATTTTATGACACTCTTGAGCTTGATACGCTGCTGATATCGGCAGGCGGCGCAGAAGTCTTCGACGCTGACGGGAAAATTTTATATGCGCAGCCAATCGACCCGTCTCTTGTAAAACAAATACTGGCCTACGCGTATGAGAACGGTATCCATGCACAGGTCTATATAGACGGAGAGCTTGTGTACAAAGAAAAAAGCGGATATTCAAAACAATACGAAAAGTCGTATGGGTATCCCGGTATCGTCATGAGCGATATTATGGAACAGGAACGCATTATCACACCAAAAGTGCTGTATGTAACAGAGCAGGGCAGGATCAAAGATATTAAAAATCAGGTCGGGAAACTTTTCCCTACGTTGACCATAACGCGAAGCCTGCCGACCTATTTGGAGTTTATGCATCCGGACGTCGATAAAGGCAAGGCACTGGCGTATGTGGCGGATTACTATCATATCGACAGAAGCGACATTATTGCTGTCGGTGATAACGAGATCGATATACCCATGCTCCAATACGCGGGGCTCAGCGCCGTCGTTGCGAACGCAAGCCGGAGCGTACAAAAAGCGGCCGACATCGTCTGCGCATCCAACCAGGAAGGCGGCGTCGCCGACGTGATAGAAAAATATATACTGGAGGGCCTCGTATGAAGACAAAACTAAAGATTGACGATCTTGCAAAGGATCTGGAACTGAGTATACTTTATAAAGGCGATGTCGAAGAAATCGATATCAATACCTCTGACCTCAACCGCCCGGGGCTTCAGATGGCCGGGTTTTTTGAGTACTTTGCCGTCAACCGCATACAGCTTTTTGGCATGGTGGAAATGACATACCTTCAAAACCTCGATCCCGATCTTCGAAAAGAACGGCTGGAAAAGTATTTTGCAAGCAACATGCCGTGCGTGCTGATCGGCCGCAACCTGACCCCTCCCGATGAAATGATGGAGGCGGCTAAAAAATATAACACGCCCATACTGATGTCCGGGCTGACCACAACAAAGCTCAGCCATAAAACAACGGTATATCTTGATAAAGTGCTGGCGCCAAGCATATCGCGTCACGCGGGCCTGATGGATATATACGGCGTCGGCATCCTTCTGATGGGCGACTCGGGCGTCGGCAAAAGCGAGACGGCTCTGGAACTCGTCAAAAGAGGCCACCGGCTTGTGGCCGACGATGTGGTGGAGATCATCAAGCTTTCGGACAACCAGCTGATCGGCCAAAGTCCGGAGATCATTCGCCACATGATGGAGATCCGCGGACTTGGCATCATCGATGTGCGCACACTCTACGGTATCGGCGCAGTGCTTCTCGAAAAATCGATCGAGCTTGCCGTCAACTTAGAGCTTGGGAACCCTGCCAATATCGACAGGCTGGGCCTTACGGACGAATTTATCGTGCTGCTCGGTGTTAAGATACCGATCATCACCATACCTGTCCGGCCGGGCAGAAACCTTGCCATCATCATCGAGGTCGCCGCGATGAATTTCCGATTAAGATCAATGGGACACATCACAGCCGAGCAGCTCGACAGCAGGCTGGTTGATATCATTTCACCAGGCATAGCCGACAAACAGGAATAGTATTCACCTTCGCGATACCTGCTAAAGTCATTATTGCATTAAATCGCTCGTATAAATAAGTACTGGGGGACATTTATGAAAATCAAACCTGTTACTTATTTTTTATGCGCCGTTACGCTGATATTGATGGCTGTCTCGCCCTGGCTGATACTGTCCTCCTATGAGGAACAGCCCGAAGTCACGCCGTATAAGGGCATATTGACGCTCTGGCATATCACCGACTGGCGCACAGGAGGGTCTTCCGGCACGGCTTTTTTAAAGATGCGCATTGCGGAATTCGAGTCAAAGAATCCGTATGTATTTATAGAGATGCAAAGCATGAGCATATCGGAAACCAAAGTGGCTTTCCTGCGCGGTGAAACCCCTGATATCATATCGTACCCGATCAGTTTTGAGCCTGGTTTCTCGTTGTCTTCCCTTCCGTCAAAAGATATTTTATTCCGGGAAATACCGGACACGGCTTATCCGTATATGTGCGGCGGCTACTGCATACTGGTCAATATCGATTTGCTGGATGAGCAGGGGCTGTATCTGTCCGAAGGCTGGGGCATACGGCCGGATGAGCTGCTGGCTGCGGCCCAGTTTGGCATATGCTTTGATTCGGAGAACGGCTATTCATCACTGCCCGCCATCGCGCTGCACGAATATCCCGAAGCCCCGGGTCCGAACATCTCCACATGGGGAGAGCCGGCGCTGCCCGACGCGGCGCTGGGTTTTGCTGAAGTCCTCTACGAGGATGGGCTTCAGGCTTTTATTGACGGGCGCTGCTGCGTTCTTATCGCGTCGCAAAGGCAGCTCTTTGAAATTGAGCAGTTGTATGAACAGGGCGAAGCGCCGGCGTTCTCAGCTTATGCGGCCGGCGGATATACAGACATGATCCAGTTGGTCAGCGTCGCGGCGTGCGATGACGAAAAAAAAAGCGCCGTACTCGCCGCGTTTGCGGAATATATGGTGAGCGATCGGGTACAGGCCAAGCTTGAGCCGCTTGGCGTTTTTCCCGTGGTATCCGGCCTTGAAATATACGCCGACAACGAGTGTTTGAGTGCGATGTACCGCCTATTGTCCGAAAACGCGGCGCTGCCGGCGGCCGGAAACAGGGAAACGCTCGACGCGCTTGCTAAGCAATCTTTTGCCGGAGACAGTTCGGCGCTGAAAAGGCTTCGGCAGCTTTTAAGAAAAAGCGATTAGTGAGCCAATAAAAAAGCCGCGGCTATTACGGGCTGCGGCATTATTGCTTTTTGTCAGGAACAAAAATCCTCATTATATTTCTCAAGGCCGTATGCGTTGATCAGCGCCTTTATTGTCGCCGGCCCGGCGACGCCGTCGTCATCAAGCCCCTTGCTTTGCTGAAACGCGATCAGCGCATCCTCCGTATCTTCGCCGAAATATTTGTCCGGATTCACATCATAGCCGAGCGCGCTCAGCATGTACTGTATCCTGTATACCCGGGTTTCTGGTTTGCATCCGTACTGCGGCCATTTGTAAGTGCGTTTAAATAACTCGGGCGGTATCGTACTGACGCTGCTACGGCCGCTGTAATACTCGGTGTAGAACGCATGAGCGCCGATATTTCCCCAGTAATCGTGCGAACCCCAGTCCGAAGTGGAACTTGTTGATTTGAAAAAATATACGTTTTGCGGCACGACCCAATACTCGTCGTCAAGCACTCTCTTCGCAGCCGCCAGGCAGGCCGGCGTCGGCGTAACGCTCGCATCGTACGCAAACTGGTTGGGCGCGGTGAGAACCGCCTCAATGGTATTCGGCCATCCCGAGGAAAGTACACGGTTCATCACAACATTGGCGACCGCTACCTTGCCATCGTCAGATTGGCTGCCCGCTTCGGTCTTAATGATCCGCGCCAGCATCGTTAATTCGTCCTCGGTATACGCGTAGTGGTTGGATGAGTACCCGACTTTGTTGTAGTACAGATCCGCCTCCACCTTAAAATACTCAACCATCTCATTGATATCGGCTGATGCTTGAGTGGGCTCGGGCGTTGCCGTTGGCGTCGGCGCTACCGTTGATGTCGGTGTTGCCGTTGATGTCGGTGTTGCCGTCGGCTGCAGCGTCGGCGTTGCCGTCGGTTGTGTCGTCTCTTCAGGAGGCGTTGTCGCTATTGCCGTTTGTGTGGCCTCTGTGACCGCGCCTTCAAAACTGTTCTCTTCTTCGAGCAATATGACCGCGTCTTCACCCGCGTCCTCCGCTTGGCTGATACTGTCCGCCGGTGTCTGCTCTGGATCTGCCGGCGCGGCCGCGCCGCCGGGTACCAGCGCGACAACAAGCAGCAAAACAACGACAATCAATCCCGAGCCTGCGTATAATGCGATGCGCTTATATATTCTGTCCTTATGACTGTTCCTGTTTCTTTTTCTGCTTTCCGCAAATTCATAAGCGGCATGGTTGTTTGTCTTCATCTCTTTGCGTTTAACAAAAAACGAGTCAAATATGTTATTTAGAATGCCTTTTTGTTTTCTTTTTAAACGTCTTTCTGGAACGGCGCTGTCATCCATACTCTGTATGCTGCGTTTATTTTGGCCGGAACCGGAACGATTTTCGGGCAATGCGGATACCGGCGTATCTTCCAAACTTTGTTCCCCGTTAAAATAAGAAATACTGCCTGCATCAGAAGAAACAGCCCTTTTTGTTTTTCCCGGCTTGTTATTTTGACATCTTATTTTTTTCAGAAAGCTGCCCGGCCGTTTTATCACTCTATTCCCTCCTTGGCATGACTCTTATATCTAAGTTAAATTGTACCCCGTTGTTAGCAAAATGTCAATATTTTTGTAACATATTTGTAATATTTCGCTACACCCAACCTTATAAACCATATGCATAACCTGTTCCTGTCCTGCCGTTTGACTTTCTCATCCCGTAAAACACACCACAAAAAAACCGCAGCGTTTTTGTGCTGCGGCGTCATTTTTTATTCTGTACAATATTTCTCATAGTATTTCACCATGCCGTATTCATTGATCAGCGCCTTTATCGTCGACGTTCCGGCAACGCCGTCGTCATCAAGCCCTTTGCTTTGCTGAAACTCCATTAAGGCCTCCTTTGTATCTTCGCCGAAATAGCTGTCTGTCGACACGTTATATCCGAGCGCACTCAGCATTTCTTGTATCCTTTTAACCCTGCCCTCGGGTTTGCATCCGTACCGCGGCCATTTGAATGTACGTTCAAACAGCGCGGGCGGCACGGCATCCTTCCGGCTGCGTCCACTGTAGCTGTGCGTATAAAAGTAGTGATGGCCTATCTGCTTATAATATGCATGGCTGCCCCAGTTGGCGCCGGCTGTGCCTAAGCGTGAAGCGCGGAAATAATATACATTTTGCGGTATCACCCAGTACTCATACTGAAGCACTTTTCTGGCAGCCGCCATACACGACGACGTCGGCTTGATAGACGAAGAATACCCGCTGAACTGTCCGTGCGCAGTGACCACGGCGGCAATCGTGTTGCCGAAATATCCCCTCAAAAGCACTCTGTTCATAACCACGTTGCCAACCGCAACTTTTCCTTCGAACGACTCCCCGCGGGCCTCGCCGGTGATCAGCTGCGCCAGCATGTACAGATCATCATCCGTATAATCATAATGGTTGGAAGAATATCCCACGTCGTTATAATAAAGGTCAGCCTCGACCATATAATAACCCACAAGATCGTTGATATCGATCGACACATGTGTCGAATCCGGTTCTGTCGTCGGTATCGCTGTCGGCTCTTTGGTATCGCTTGGAGACGATGTCGCAATCGCCATCTCTGTTATTCCGGTGGTCACACCTTCAAAATCGTTCACATTGATATTGGCTTTGGCACCCTCCGCGGTATCCGCCTGGCTGATACTACCCGCCGGTGTCTGCTCCGGGCTGTCCGGAGCCGCCGCTCCACCGGGAACCAGCATCACAACAAGCATCACGACGATCACAACAAGGCCTGTACCCGTGTACAAAACAACGTGCCTGTTCCTTTTGCCTGTTTTGCTCATTTTTTTTCTATTGGCCGCGAACTTAAAAGCGGCGCTGTTATTTGTTTTTTCTGGTTTATTCTTATTACTAAAAATCAACGTGATCTTATTTTTCAGTGCCCCAAAAAAGCGTTCCAGGCTTTTATCAAAGCGCCATTTCGGCCGTTCATTTTTTGGCTTCTCGCCGTGTGTTTTGACGGTATGATCTTTTTCGCCTTGTTTAAATACAAATTGATTTTTGGTTTCTTTCCTGTCGCTGCGCCTGGTGCGTGTGTTCGCCGAATTCAGATTATTTTTTGGCGTTTCTTCAAGCCATTCTTCTTCGATAATATCAGTTGTTACCAGCGGCTTTTGCTGACTTGTATCTTTAATACTTTTATCCCTTTTCGTACGGGAAAGAATAACCTTTTGTGTTTTCACCGGTTTTTTGTTTTCCTTTTTATTAAATAGCTTTTTCAAAGAACCTATGCCCGGTATTTTGACCATTCAGTTATCTCCTTACACGCACCAATGCGCCACTGACTCAATTTGATAATAGCGTATTTTTCGTGGAATGTCAATAATTCTGTAACACATTTGTAACATTTGGCATATATAGTTATCCTTATATTTGCTGCGGCGCGCGTTATTTCAATACAAGTTTTGTGTCTATTTGCGTCTGAATTTCGTCCTCTTTTGCCGTCTCTCCCACGCCCGCGCCGCACAGCCGGACGATTTTTATAACGGTTGCGCCTTTTTTCTCCAGCGCTTTTTTCAATATATCAGCGCCCTTTTTCGAAGCATCCAGATCTTTGTCCGCCTGCAGCGTAAAAATAATAATCTCCTTGCCTTTCGGTTCAAGCGCATGGGTAAAGGCGTTAACTGCGGGCGTTGCTTTTGCCGCCCATATCGGCGTACCGATACAGATCCTGTCATAGTCTTTCATATCCCTGGCATATGCGTTTTTCAGCTTGCTTCTTCTGCCTATCGCCGCACCAAAACCCGCACAGATAAAAGCGCCCGGCGAATTGCCTCTCTTCTTAGCCTCTTCAAGCTCAAACACATCCGCGTCAAACTTTTCACCTATTACCTTCGCGGCGACTTTTGTACTGCCGTCCCGCGTATAAAAAACAACTGCTGTTTTCATACCACACCTCACTATAAATAATCACATTGCAAACGCGGACTCTCTGATACCAAGCATCTTTGCGGTCATCTCCTGGATACCTTTTTTGGCATCGTCGCCGTCCGGTACATTCCTGTGTATAAACGCGTCGATGCCAAGAAAAGCGATCGCCGCGCAGGCACCCGGGTTTTTCACTCTGAAAAAACCTTCGCTGATACCCTCGTACACAACTTCTTCCAAAAGCGGATACAGCGCGTTCATTCTCTCTTCATTCATCACCGTTTTAAACCACTCGGCCTCCCTGTCCTTAAAATACGACTGCGCCTCATTGCCTCTATTGCTTTCGATCAGCGCCGAAAAATAATACTCTACCTTCGATATGGCGTCTTTCAATGTATCCATCTGTTCTTTCAGTTTGTCGCCGAATTCCTTGAGCTGCATCGCCATAATATACCGCACGATATACTGCTTGCTCTCAAAATGATAAAAGAATGTGCCTTTTGCGACACCGGCCAGCGCGCATATCTCTTCCACCGGTGTTTCATCATACCCTTTTTCCGAAAAAAGCGTCCTCGCGCTGCTCAGGATCAGCATTTTTGTGGCTCTGTCACCTGCCATATAATCCTCCTTGCGCGGCAGCAGGCCGGCATATGACCCTGGCCGCAATATTATATGTTCATTATCGACCAAAGTCAAATTTTTTAAACAATCAAGATATACCTTGCAGATTGCAAGTTTAATTGCCCACCATATAGTACCAGTTACGCTCAAGTTTCAGACATCTCATTTGCAGACTTGTATCCAAACATGCGTCTTGGGTAATTATTCATCCAGTGTTCTATACGTCTT
>JAQTSP010000088.1 GCA_028711205.1 Eubacteriales bacterium
AGTATTTTCCTTGCATGCATGACTCCCATTGCGCCGCCGAGCACCGTATAGTCCTGAGAAAAGACATAAACGCCTCGGCCTTCAATCGTACCGTACCCCGTGACGACACCCTCGCCAAGCGCACTGTCCTCTTTCAAACCGGGAACAGCCGTCGAATGCTCGACATAGGCATCCGTCTCAACAAAGCTCTGCGCGTCAAACAGCCTGTCTATTCTCTCTCTCGCAGTCAGCTTAGACCTGGCATGCTGAGCGTCTTGCTTTTCTTTGCCTCCGCCCATGGAAGCGGCCTGCCTTTTTTGAGCCAGCAAGTCAAAACCATTTAGTTCGCTCATGTATGAAAACCTCCATAAAAAAATATATATAAACTGTTAATATAAAAAAACAGCACTTAAATATCAATCTCGCCCATTTTCGTTATTCTACATCAATCTCCTTTTCCCTTTTTTTTTTTGAATATTTTTTCAAAAAAGATTAAACTTTTTGCAAATATATATATTTTTGCATTTTTTGTGGCACATTATGTCATAATAGGTTAATTTCGTCATGTTTCAAACAGCGCCACTTGCCTGTTGCAAGATCTCCGAGTTCAAGATCGCCGATCGCCACTCTTTTCAGATATGATATGTGGCATCCGATAAGCTGGAACATCTTTTTGATCTGCCTGTTTCTTCCTTCATGTATCGTGATAAACATCTCTGTTCTTTTGCTCGTTTTTTTGACAATTTCAATTTCCGCTTTTGATGTTTTGACGCCTTCAATGGTCACACCGCCGCATAGAGTCCGTACGGCCTGGTCATTCAATACGCCCCGGGCAACAGCATAATACTTTTTATTCACCTCGTGTTTTGGATGTGTGCACCGGTAGGCAAAATCACCGTCGTTAGTTAATAGCAACAGCCCTTCAGTATCATAATCAAGCCGCCCAACGGGAAAAATCCTTGCGTCGATCCCGTCTATCAAATCGATGACCGTACGCCTGCCGCGGTCATCGGAGCAGGCACAGATATAGCCTTCGGGCTTGTTGAGCATGATATAGACGTTCTCTGTTTGCGGCCTTATCACGGCGCCATTCACACACACCGTATCCTTTTGTATATCAATATCGGTGCCCATACCCAGCACGATGCCGCCGTTAACGGTGACCCTGCCGTCTGCGATCAGCTTGTCTGCGCCCCTTCTGGATGCGGCGCCGCACAACGCAATGTACTTGTTTAACCTCACACTACCCTCCAAAACTTACATATCAAGAACCCTGTATTGTATCCAGTCGTTTATGATCCGTCGAAGATTGAACCCATATGAATTCTCACCGATACTCACCGGCGCCGTCAGATCGACGGTATATATCTTGTTGTTACCGATCCAAATATCGATATAGCCGACCTGCTGTCCTTTTGTAACGGGCGCGGCGACAGTTTCCTCAATATAGACTTTCTTTATAATCTGCTTATACTCCTCATCCGTCAGCGGATAATAAACGTCACACTGTGTATACACAAGGAAGCCTTCCTCAATGCCTTTTTCGACCATAACGTTTCCGATCAGCTCGTCCGCTTCAAGAATCAGCCTGCTTGCATAATTCTCAAAACCGTAATCCATCAGGCTCATGCAGTCGTTGAACATATCCGGCGCGCACAGCACGACCGATATCAGCTGAAGGCCGTCGCGGTTCGCAGCGGCGCAAAGGCACCTGCCCGCCTCATCGGTATAGCCTGTCTTGATGCCGTTTCCGCCCTCGTAGTTCCAAAGTATCTGATTCTTGTTTTTGACGACCCTGTTCCATTCATGGCCTTCCCACGAAATCGATTTATACTCCGTTTTAACGATCTCGCAGAAGTAAGCGTTTTGCATCGCGTACGCGGATATCAGCGCGAGGTCGTAGGCCGTCGTATAATGGCCGTCGACAGGCAATCCGTTCGGATTGACAAAATTCGTATTGTACGCGCCGATCTCTTTGGCCTTTTTATTCATCATATCAACGAACGCATCGACGCTTCCGGCGACATGCTCGGCGATCGCGACCGCCGCGTCGTTGCCCGACGCCAGCATCAATCCAAACAGCATATCCGAAAGCGCCATCTTCTCGCCGACCGACAGCCATATCGATGAACCCTCGACACCGCTTGCGTTCTGACCGACAACCACAGTCTCGCAAATGTCACAGTTTTCAATAGCGAGGATCGCCGTCATGATCTTTGTCGTGGACGCCATCGGCATTTGCTCATAGGCGTTTTGCTCATACAGCACCCTGCCCGTCGTCGCTTCTATCAAAATGGCCGACGCTGCCGACAAATCAACATCGGTATCTGCCTTCGGGGTGTCTACATTATAAGCAAAAACAGCGCTTATTGCCAGCAATACCGTCAATATTTTTGAAATTGCTTTTTTCAAAACCCGCTACTCCTCTTCGCTTTCATTGTCTTTCATGGCTTCCTTGATTTCAAATATGACCTGTGGCAGCGTCTCGATAACTTTTTCCAGCATGCTTTTGCCGCTGACGGACAGCAATTGGACATTTGTTTCATCGACGACCAGAAAGCCGATCGGCGTGATCGAAATCCCGGAGCTTGCGCCGCCCGCGAAAGGGAACTTCGCTTCTTCTCCTTCGGAATCACCGTATTCGCCGCCACCGGAAATAAATCCGAAGCATACTTTTGACACAGGGATAATCGTTGAACCGTCTGTTGAAATGATCGGATCGCCAACAATCGTATTGACATCGACCATCTCCTTGATCTCGGCCATCGCCGTTTGCATGATGTTCTCTATAGGATGCAATTTGTTCACCACCTTTTATTAATTTTGTAGATAATATACCCAATAATAATATTTGCCGGAGTGAGCGCGATTATGCAGTCTGCTTTTATTGATAAAAATTGCCTGTCAAACACCGGCTTGACACGGACTTTGATACTATGCCTTTTGCTGTCTGTCACGGCGCCGGCAGCGTTCAAAAAAACACCTGTTAACCCGCAGACCATGGCGGTCGTATATGCATCATTGATTCCGGCTGCACTATTTATTTTTATACGCAATTCTGTTTTCCCGAAGATATATTTTATGGCTTTTTTCGCCGCGCCTTTTTCTTTTACCGTAAGTCGCGTTTTCTTGTTTTTTTGTATAATATCATGCAGCGAGATGATCTCTTTCTCGTTTTTACCGATCCTGTACAGCGTCAGTATCTTTTTCTTTTCACGTCTGATCACGTATTTTCTTTTTATTTTAATAATGCCTAATATATAAACAGCTATGCTGAATTCGGCGTTATCCGTATGAATATCGGCCTTGATTTTGGCGAGGCACAAAAGTATTATGATAGCCAAGACAATTAAAAATACCAAAATAAAAAACAACGCCCTTCATTTACCCCAACGACGCATTGCGCCGCCGGAGACCCCAAAAAAAGTAACGTTGTTATTATTATCTAAATTATGAAATAAATTCAGCCCTGTGTTAACTCCGGCAGTTCCTTGAGAGAGGCGATACCGAAATGCCGCAGAAACTCATCGGTCGTTGTGTAAAGCATCGGGTTGCCAAGCGTCTTTTTTTTGCCCGCTCTGTCGATAAGCCCTCTTTCAATCAGTATGGCGATCGAATAGTTGCACCGAACGCCCCTGATCTGCTCGATCTCAAAACGCGTGATGGGCTGCTTATACGCGATGATGGACAGCGTCTCAAGCAGTGATTGCGACAGTTTGGTTTTTTTAACAGGCTGAAGCGTTTTGTCGATATACGGCATATAAGCGGGATTTGAGCACAGTTGTATTTTATTGCCCACCCTTTTTAAAAGCACGCCGGCGCCGCTTTCTTCTTTTTGCAGCATCAGATCATCGATGATGCGGCCCAGTTCCTGCTCCCCGATCTCGAGCGCGGCCGCGGCATCCGATATCTCCACCGCGTCTCCGGCAATGAAAAGTACGCTTTCCAATGCTTTTTTTATTGCTTCATCGTTCACCCTGCCATTTCCTCGCTAACCTTTGTGATATGGATGTCCTCATAGAAATCGCTTTGCCTGATCGATACGACATTCTCATGTATCAGCTCCAAAAGCGCGATAAAAGTTACCGCCACCTCAAGCCTTGAACGCGCGTCCGAAAACAACGAAAAGAATGTCGCGCTTCCAAATTCATTTACAGCGCGCAGTATATGCTTTGCCCGTTCTTTGATGGTAAATATATCATGGCGTATCTCGACCTCTTCGATGTGCTCCGGCTCTGTATCGGGTATCCTTGCCATCGCCTCCGCATACGCTTCATACAGGCTCTGCAAAGACATCTCTTCGAGTTCGACCCTTTCATCAAAAACCTCTTCCGGTAGCTTATAATAAGCGCACAGCGCGCACTCTTCAAACGCTCTCATCGCCTCTGCCGCTTCTTTAAATGTCTTGTAGGTTTTCAGGCGCGAAATCAGCTCCTGCTCCGGATCTTCCTCCAGCTCGTCGTCGCCGTCATCGGACGGCAGTATCATTCTCGATTTGATATAGACCAAAATCGCCGCCATCTCGATAAACTCGCTTGCGCGGTCCAGGGGCAAATACTGAATCGACGATACATATGCCAGATACTGGCCCGTCACTTTTGAAACAAATATCTCCTCGATGTCGATGCGCGCCTTGCCGATCAGATGGAGCAGCAGATCAAGCGGCCCTTCAAACTGTTCAATCTGAACTTTATATTCGTTATCGTCCATTTAAATAAACAGCCCGAAAAACAGGCTGTACAGTGTTAAGACCCATGAGGCAACATAGGAGAGCCCGATCTGTATGTAATCCGTCATAAAAAGCAGAATCAGCAGTACGAAAAACCCGTATCTTTCATAGGCCATATAAAAACGCGGGCTCTTCCTTGCGATAAAACCTTTGACCAGATGATGACCGTCAAGCGGCGGTATGGGTATCAGATTGAAGAAGCACAGAAAAATATTCATATAGATGATATAGCTGATTATCGTTAATATAATCGTATTATATACGCCAAAAGCATAATACAGCAGAAAAAATATAAAATAGAATATGAAAGACAGTATCAGATTTGTTGTCACGCCGGCGAGCGCCACAAAGACATTGCCTTTCTTATAGTTTATATAATTTCGCGGGTTTGTGGGCACCGGCTTGCCCCAGCCAAAACCAATAAACAGGAAAGCGATAATACCCCACAAATGAAAATGCTTTGTCGGGTCGAGCGTCAAGCGCCCCAGGTTTTTCGCGGTCGGGTCACCCATCTTGTTCGCCGCCCATGCATGCGCCGCCTCATGAAAAGAGAGGGCGATGACAAGCGCGGGCAGCAGATAAAGCACTGTTAAAAAGAATGCTTCAAATTGTCCTGACAGCAGTAAACTGATCGGGCTATTACCTAAAAAATTTCTCATATCAATCTCCAAAAACGATGCTACGTTTAGTATATAAGGTATATCTCCACTTTTCAACCGCGCATTATGTCGAATATGGAGAAACGTTTCCTAAACTGATTATAAAATAAGCGCACCGGACAGGCGCGCTCTCTTTTAACGCTTTCTCATACCTACTTGTATCCGTCAAAAAGCTGATTCTTCCCCTGCTTTTTGATGGAAGATACGTTGGAGGGGCGCCCGTCTTTTCCAAGAGACATCTCGATTTTTATCTTTTTGACTTCTTCGGCAAGGCCCTGATACTCTTCGCTCAAAGCATCGAACTGATCCTGAAGCTTTAGAAGGTCGTCAGCCACATTGATGGCAGTCAGCACTGAAAGCGTATTTGGGTTCAGATTGACATACTTACTCTTTAAATCCGTCATCTTTCTGTCGACATAGATCGCGACCCTGTGGATATATTCCTCGCTCTCATAGCCCGCCATCATGTACTCTTTGCCGCATATTTTGACCATTGTCCGTGTCTTTTCCATACGTCATCAACACCCCATACTATTTTATAAAGTCTATTATATACCAATATAAAGAATATTTCAACAAGACAATGCACAAAATATAGTGTTTATTCGCGTATTTTTGCGCCAAACTGCATTCCGGCCGCCTCAACGATCAAATCTCTTGCCGCATTGGCTTCTTCATCGAGCAGCGTCCTGTCCTTTGCTCTGAAAACGATCGAAAATGCCAGGCTCTTTTTGCCTTCGCCGATCTGGCCGCCTTTGTACACGTCAAACAGTGCAGCACTTTCAAAATACGGCCCCGCGTTTTTCTCGATGCATTCGAGAAGCCCGGCCGCGGGCACACTGTTTTCAACAGTCAGCGCGAGGTCTCTCTCGGCTGCCGGAAACTTTGGCAGCGGTTCGTATTTCACAATGTTGTCCGACGCGGCGCATATTGCGTGCAGGCTCAATTCAGCCACATACACGCGCCGTCCGATCTCATACGCTTCCGACACATCCGGATGGATCTCGCCCAGCTCTCCGATTTTTTCTCCACCGGCATATACGGTAGCGCACCTCCCCGGGTGATAGTATACGGCGCCTTCAGGCTCAAACCGCGCATTTTTTATGCCGAATGCCTCCAGCAGATTTTCAACAATGCCTTTCAGCGAGAAGAAATCCTCATCGCCGCAAAGGGCGGCACAGACATATTTATGCTCTTCTGGAAGCTCTTTTGTGCCTGCCGTAGGCAGATATACACGCCCCGTCTCAAACAGCCTGATGTCGCGTACCTTTTGTTTGATGTTGTTGGATACCACTTTTAAAATATCCGGTACCGGCGATGTCCTGAGGTACCCCTGCTCGTCTCCAAGCGGATTGATGATCCTGACCGCACGGCGGAGTTTGTCATCATCGGGCACGCCAAGCTTGTCGAATTCCAACATCGCTGCGAATGAATATGTTACGCATTCATAGCATCCAAGGCCGACGAGCAGCGCCCTGATCTTATCGACGCTTCTTTCGTCAATTGAAACCATGCCTCTCTTGACTTCTCCCGTCATCTTGACGATAGGTATGTTGTCATATCCGAACATGCGCGCCACCTCTTCGGCAATGTCCTCGCCAAACGTGATATCGCCTCTGAAACTCGGTATTTTACAGACGAGCGTATTCCCCGAAACGCTTGTTTCAATAAACACCCGGCGCAGCAGGGCGGCCATGTCACCGGCCTCAAGAGCCGTGCCCAGTATCGCGTTGATCTTGTCCGCACCGGCACTCACCTTTCTTGGCGATATATCGGCGGACAATATGTCGATCTCGCCCGATACGATCTCGCCCGCGCCCAGAAGCGCAACAAGATGAAGCGCCCTGTCCATCGCGGTCTTGCAGCCGGCCGTATCAACGCCTTTTGAAAAGCGCATCGCGGATTCCGTCGGAAGGCCGAGCGATCGCGACGTGCGCCGTACGTTGCCCTGAAGAAACTTCGCCGACTCGAAAACGACCGTTTTGGTGCCGTTCTTGATCTCCGAGTTTTCTCCGCCCATCACGCCCGCGATGCCGATCGCGCCCTCCGCGTCGCATATCAACAGCATATCGTCGGTCAGTGCGCGCTCTTTTTTGTCCAGCGTCGTAATTCGCTCGCCGCCAAGCGCGCGGCGCACGACGATCTTTTTACCGCGAATATCGTCATTGTCAAACGCATGCATCGGCTGCCCCGTCTCGAGCATCACGAAATTCGTGATATCAACGATGTTGTTGATGGACCGCACGCCTGCCGAAACAAGCCTGTCTTGCAGCCATTTAGGCGAAGGCCCTATTTTGACATTTTTGACCGCTCTTGCCACGTATCTTTCGCACAAATCCGCGTCTTTGACATCGACTGTAACATAATCGGCAATGTCTCCGCCGTTTTCGGTATACGTCAGGTCGGGCATGTTAACGTTTTTTCCAAGCGATGCCGCGCATTCCCTCGCGATGCCCAGCATCGACAGGCAATCGGGCCTGTTCGCGCCGACCTCGATCTCGAACACAATGTCCGTCAACCCCAGTATCTCGCGCAGAGGCGTACCCGGCTTGTATTCCTCCCTCAGTATCATGATACCGTCCACATCCGCCCCCGGATATTCGGTTTCACTGATACCCAGTTCTTTGCCAGAGCATAGCATGCCGTACGAAAAAACGCCTCTGAGCTTACCCTTAGTTATCTTGAATCCGCCCGGAAGGTTCGCACCGATCTGCGCGACGGGCACAAGCGCGCCTTCAAATATGTTATTTGCGCCGCAGACAATCTGCAGTCGTTCGCTGCCGATATCGACCATGCAGACGGAGAGCTTATCCGCGTCGGCATGTTTTTCTATCGCATCGATACGTCCAACAACCACCTTTTTAATGTCCGCGCCCAGTTCCGTATAACCGTCAACCTCGCTGCCCGTCATGATCAGCTTTTGCATCAAAGCATCCGGCGCTAAGTCCATATCGACATAATCACACAGCCATTTATATGGTGCTATCATTGCTTATCCTCCCCTATTTAAACTGTGAGAGAAAACGAATATCGTTCTCAAACAGCAGCCTGATGTCGGTGATACCGTATTTGATCGTCGCGAGCCTGTCAAGCCCAAGCCCGAACGCAAACCCCGTGTACACATCAGGATCGATACCACAGCCTTTGAGCACGCTCGGGTGCACCATGCCGCAGCCCAGCACCTCGATCATACCTGTACCTTTGCAAACGCCACAGCCTTTGCCTGCGCACTTGGCGCATGTCGCGTCGACCTCTGCGCTGGGTTCCGTAAACGGAAAATGCCCCGGCCTGAACTTTGTCTTCGTGGCTTCCCCGTAAAATTCTTTTAAAAACCGGTCAAGCGTGTCCTTGAGATGCGCAAAGCTGATGCCCCGGCCCACCACCAGTCCTTCGACCTGATTGAATATCGGCGAATGTGTCGCGTCCACATCGTCGCTTCTGTACACCCGTCCCGGGCATATCATGCGTATCGGCGGGTCCTGCTTCAGCATTGTCCTGATCTGCACCGGAGACGTATGTGTCCTAAGGACTATATCGTTTGAGACGTAGAACGTATCCTGCATATCGCGTGCGGGATGGTCTTTAGGAATATTCAGCATCTCGAAATTGTATTTGTCATACTCGACCTCAGGGCCGTCCATCACTTCAAAACCCATGCTGACGAATATATCGCGGATCTCATAATAGATGCGCGTCAGCGGATGCAGGCCGCCGATGCGCTGCTTATGCCCCGGCAATGTAATATCGATCGCTTCCTCCTTCAGCCTGACCACCTTATCGGCCTGTTTGATCTCTAATATCTTTTTATCAAGCGCTTCGGTCAGCTGATCCCTGATCTCGTTTATCCTCTTGCCAAACGGCGGACGCTCTGCTTCCGGAATATCCTTCATGCTTCTCAGCGCGCCCGTCAATTCACCTTTTTTGCCGAGCGTTCTGATACGGATTTCCTCGAGTTCTGTCATGGCCTTGCTGCAGGCGATCTCATCCAGCGCGCGCAGGGCCATCTCTTCAAGCATCGTACTGTTTTCCATATCTGTCTCCTTCCAATAAAAACAAAAAACTCTCGACTTGGGGCGAAAGTCCGCGGTACCACCCAAATCCACTTCAATATATGATGAAGCCT
>JAQTSP010000089.1 GCA_028711205.1 Eubacteriales bacterium
GATCAGGGCTTGCGCTCGGCACATCCGGTATCACGCCGATAGAATTGGCGGCCGCATACGCGACGATCGCGAACAGCGGTACATATTTGGAGGCATTGTCCTTTACAAAAGTTGTGGACAGCCACGAAGATGTGATTTTAAACGCAGACGAGATCAGGGAAGAGCGGGATGTGTTCGACGAATCGACGGCATGGCTGGTCACAGACATGCTTGTTAACGCTGTTGAGAGCGGAACGGGTACCGCCGCGCAGATCGACGGCATGGCCGTCGGCGGAAAGACGGGAACCAACCAGAATGCTACGGGTGTTTTATTTGCAGGTATCACGCCATATTATACCGCAACACTCTGGATAGGCCATGACCAGTACAAGCCGCTTGACGGCGGTGTTTACGCGTCAAACTCCGCGGCACCGTTGTGGCAGTATTTTATGTCACAGATATTAGAGGAATATGAAGACGATGATTCTATTATCGACGCGATTCCCGAAGAACTGGGCCTTGTGAAAGTGCGCGTCTGTTCCGTGTCGGGTATGCTCGCGACAGACGCATGCGATGAAGATATCGGCGGCCACACGCCTGTCTATGCGTGGTACAAGGCGGGAACAGAACCGACGGAGGAATGCGATCTGCATGATATTTATGCTGTGTGCAATGAAAGCGGCAAGATCGTGACGGAATACTGCCCTGACGACCAGATCGATTTTCAGGGACTGATATTCCTGCCCAGCGATTCTGTATACTGGAAGCTCACAGCGTCGCAGCTTGACGATTTTCTGCCCGGAGTGCTCCCTGCGCTTGAGAACGGCCTGACGATTTCGGACCTAACGCCGGACATGGATGAATATTACGATTATTTTTGCAGTATCCATACGTTGGAATGGGCGACCGAGCTGATGGCCATGGCGTCCGCAATAGACGAAGCGAACACGCAGATCGATGTTTCAAACGCGGTGCTTGCAAATCCGGATTACGCAATGTCAATGGAAGACAGACAGCAGCTGATTGATAAAATCGCCGCGCTTGAAGCGCTCATGGAGACAGAAGACGTAACATCAGCGGCGATCGTACAAATGACACAGGAATTGAAAGAATTGACCGACATGCTTGTCGCGCTGTATACACCGGAGCCCACGCCCTGACCGGATGCTGATGTTACATCACGGCATATAATTTTCTTCGGATAGAAGTGTGATACTGACAGACCCGGATGCCGGACCAGTCAGGAGCTCACCTTTGATCTCTATCTCGGGATGTACGGGTACGATATAATACTCATAGGTGTGCCCGTATTCCGCGGAATAATCATTGACCGTTATTTTTGAAGCGGCGCCGGAATATTCTCCGATCAGCTGCGGGATGCCCTCTTCAAGACCGATCCTTATGATGCGATACAGTGCAAAACTCTGCTTTGGCGTAAAGCTGATGCTTGGATATCCTCCGTCGCCGTTCGTTACCGACAGATCATCGGGCGCAGACGGCACGACCCAGTAAGACGTGTATTCCGTCGGTACATCGTTATCCCGAAAGTATTCAAAAATGGCCTCATCATCGGGCGTAAAAGCGCTTGCAAGCGTTGGGGCGCTTTCGTTCTGTAGGGATTGTATATCTATTTTCACTTCGACGATGCTGTCGGGCTGCATAAAGTCCGGCGCCTCTCCCTCACTGTATAATTCTTCAAAGATATTTTTTATCAGCAGCGCCGGATATGTACCGCCTGTCACGCCGGAATCAAGGCAATGGCCTTCGTCGGTGCTGTCAAAACCCATCCAGCAGCATATCGTGTATTCCGCATTGTAAGCCACCGTCCAGGCATCCCTGTTGCCGCTGATATTATCCGAGCTTGACGTTCCTGTTTTCGCAGCGATGGTGATGCCATCCGTATAGAGTCTTCTTGCCGTACCGGTCTCGACGGTGCTTTTTAGTATCGACGTCATCAAAAACGCGGTCTCTTCAGATAAAACGCTGACCTTGGTATCAGGGCATTCATAAATCACGTCGCCAGAAGCATCTTCTATCTTCGTGATACAGCTTGGGTATGAATAATAACCGCCGTTGGCGAAAGGCGTGAAGGCATTGCAGAGCATCATAGGTGAAACACCTGTCGTAAAACCGCCAAGAGCGAGCGTCAAACCGGTATCCTCTTCCTCAAACGGTATGCCTACGTTGGATGCGTATAGTTTGGCTGTCTCGACGCCTAATTTCTCAAGCGTCCTGACAGCGGGAAGATTGAGTGATTTCGATAACGCATCCCTTAAAGTCACCCACCCTGAGTACGTATTCGAATAGTTTTTCGGTATGTATCCGTCAAAATCACCTGTCTCGTCAAGCACCAGCGTGGTCGGGGTAAAGCCGAGCTTTTCCATCGCCGGCGCATAGACGAGCACGGGTTTGATCGTCGACCCCGGCTGCCGTTTCATATCGACGGCACGGTTCAACCCGCGCCTTGTCTCGTAGCTCCGACCGCCGACGATCGCCCTGATCTCGCTCGTTTCACTATCGAGTATACAAAGTGCGGCCTGGCAGAGCTCTCCGTCCGGTGCGTTTTCCGGGAAGTTTTTACTGTCTTCAAACAGCGCCTCCACTTCGTTTTGCAGGTTTTGATCTAGCGAGGTGTATATTTTATACCCACTCGATAAAAGCTCTTCGCTGTCCACCAGCAATATATCCTCCGCCTCCGAAAGCACCAGGTCTATAAAAAAACCATATTCGTATTCAGTTTTTTCGTTTAAAACAACTGCCTCGGATTGCGCTTCTTCCAAATCCTTTTCAGAGATATAACCCTGTTCAAACATAAGCGACAGCACGAGGTTGCGCCGTTCTATCGATTTTTCCATGTCGATATGGGGCGCGTAATATGTTGGTGCCTTGATGACGCCGGCAAGCAGGGCTGCCTGCGCAATTGTCAGCGAATCGGTTGTGGTGCCAAAATACACTTTTGCCGCCGCTTCAATACCGTATGCGCCGTTGCCGAAAGGAATATAATTGAGGTACATCTCAAGTATCTCGTCTTTTGTATAGGCCTGTTCAAGCTCAAAGGCCATCACGGCTTCCTGAAGTTTGCGTGATATCGTTCTTTCACCTGTCAGGCTTGTATTTTTAACAAGCTGCTGTGATATCGTGCTGGCACCCTGCCGTAAATTGCCGTTTTTCAAGTCGGCAATCGCGGAGCCGATAATGCGAATAAAATCGACGCCGTTATGTTCATAGAATCTTGAATCTTCAACAGCAATGAAAGCATTTTTTACATAATCGGGGATATCATCAATCGATACATAAAGCCTGTTTTCCTGGCTGTACAGGGCTGCCGTCTCAAGGCCGTTGCAGTCGTATATTAGAAGTGTCTGCTGCATCTCGGCAATATTATTTGGATCAAACTCTTTCCACTCTTCCAGACCCATCAGATATGAAAAAAAGAAAATAAAACAGCACAGGCCGATTACAAAAAAACCAAGTATGGTATATTTAAATATTATAAATAATTTACCTCTTTTTTTTTGCTCATTGCCCAGCCTGTGTCTTCCCATACCGCATGTTCCTTTATAAAAAACGAATCCTCCAATGAATTTATGCTGTCCGAAAACAGTTTTTTTATGTTATTCGACATAAACCAAAATTTAGCACTAAAACAAGTGATAATACGGCAAAAAGTCCTAAAGGAAACCAGATGCATGAGAAGAATACGGTACATGTATAACATGAAAGGACAGAGCATATGCAGATACACGTTAAACATCAGAGCGACATCATCACCGCTTATCTTTTTGGAGAACTTGATCATCACAGTGCTGAAGAAGTCAAAACTAAGCTGGATGACGCGATCAGAAAGTACAGCGATGCAAATCTAGTACTAGATTTAAAAAACTTAAGCTTTATGGATTCGTCCGGTCTTGGGGTCCTTTTGGGACGATACAAAAAAATAAAGATGTACGGGAAAAATATGTATATAAAAAACGCGAACAAACAAGTCGAAAAGGTATTTGACGTGAGCGGGATATACAAGATCATAAAGAAAATAAAATGACGGGGGCGCATATGAAAAGCAAAAATATCATGGAGCTGCGGTTACTCAGCTTATCTCAAAACGAAAGCTTTGCGAGAAGCGTTGTGGGCGCGTTTGCGACACAGCTGAACCCGACCCTGGAGGAGATATCGGATATTAAGACGGCGGTTTCAGAAGCCGTCACAAACGCGATCGTGCATGCCTATCCGGATACGATCGGCGATATCCGTATCGTCGCAGAGCTTTCCGGAAACATCATAAGGGTCAAGGTACAGGATTTTGGTGTCGGTATACGCGACATACAGCAGGCAAGGCAGCCGTTCTTCAGCACGGCAAACGATGAGTCGCGCTCGGGTATGGGCTTTACCGTCATGGAAACGTTTATGGATGAGGTCATTATCGATTCGACGCCGGCAAAAGGTACAACGGTTGAAATGAAAAAAAGTATCAGCAAACAGGATTATTGATATGTCGGACAGCGGTGTTTTAAAACACGAGGAATGCCTTCTTTTGATCAAAGACGCTCAAAACGGCGACGATGACGCAAAAGAGACATTGATCATTCGAAATACAGCGCTTGTAAAAAGCATTGTTAAAAAATTTTTAAACCGTGGCGTCGAATTTGAGGATCTGATGCAGATCGGCAGCCTCGGGCTTATTAAAGCTGTGCTCGGATACGATCCGAAATATGAGGTCAGGTTTTCGACATATGCCGTGCCGATGATCGCGGGAGAAATCAAACGGTTCCTGCGCGATGACGGTATCATTAAAGTCAGCCGGTCGCTCCGCGAAAAATCTTTTGAGATATTCAGCACGAAAGAAAAACTCAAGGAAGAGCTTAAACGCGAGCCGACGATTGACGAGCTTGCGAAAAGGCTGGAGATGTCGGCCGAGGATATCGTATTCGCAATGGAAGCCGTGCGTAACCCTGTGTCAATTTTTGAGCCGGCATTCGATGATGAGGATTCAAAAACGCTGCTTATCGATACGATGCCCGAAGACTATGATAACGATATGATCGACAAGATTTTATTAAAAGAACTGATACAAAATCTTGACCCGAAGGAACGGCAGCTCATCATGCTGCGGTTTTACAGCGATAAAACGCAGATGGAAATCGCTGAAATTCTTGGCGTATCCCAGGTTCAGGTATCGCGCCTTATTACAAAAACAATCAACAAACTCAAAAAAGCAGTCGAATAGCTTTTGTATGTCATCAAGCAAATATTTTTTTATGAAATGCGGATAATATTAACGCAGCGTTTTTTTGTACGCGCATATATGATAAGTCAGGAGCGGTTGTTACTTTGCTGGATTGGATACAAAACAGATGGTTCGCGGTCATCATATTTATATTGGCTGTTATCGCCGTATCGATATTTATTATTTTGATTTGCGCGCCGCATCAGGGAACATACACTAACGCATGGTACGTTTGACGGCGATGGATAAAGAAATAATTTTTTGTCTGAATAAAACAGTCCATGTCAGCCGAAACCGTATCGCGTTATCCGACATTTGTTCTTTTTATGGTATGCCGGACAGGCCGACGATGGATGTTTTTTTCGATGTGAACAAAGCGGCCCATACGATCACCGCGTTTGATGTGCTGAAAAAATTGTACGGCCTTTATCCTGACCATAAGATCAGCAACACAGGTCCCATGGAATGCCATATTTTTATTGACAGCGCAAAGCAGAACAAAGCCTGGGTATTTATCAAAGTCATCTTTATATGTCTTGTCATGTTTTTCGGCGGCGCGATCGCTATCATGACATTTCATGAAGATGTGGATATGCGCGGCGTTCACAGCAGCATATACAATTTTTTCACGGGCATAGAACAAAGCAGTGTGCCTGTGGTCAGCATTCCCTATTCAATGGGTATTGCGATCGGGTTTATATTTTTGTTTGGGTTGTACAAACGAAAAAAAAAGAGGCCGACAGTTCTCGAGATCGATATGAACGAGCATGAAAACGCGATGCGCAACTATCTCATAGAAAAGCATAAGGACAGCGGTGGGTAGCTTTCTGTCAGGCCTGACCGGGCTGAGCGCCGGACTGATATCGGGCGCCGCGCTGTGCGCATTTTATATCGCGCTCGGCGTTTTCTCAAAATCCGCGATCAGCCTTGGGGTCAAAAATACCGGCAAGGCGATAGCGGTATGCAGCGCGGCCGGCAGCGTTGCCGGCACGCTCATCACGCTTTTTGACGTTCATCTTAAGATGAGTTGTTATTGGCCCGGCGTGTTTGGATTGTTTGCAGGCGTATATGTCGGTATATTTATCGCTTGTCTCGCCGAGGTCACAAATTCGGTACCGGTCATCAGAAACCTGGGCATATCTGGGAAATATATCACGCTGATACTCACCGTCTTTGTTGCAGGCAAGCTGGCCGGGTCTATTCTTTATTGGTTATCAGATAAGTTTTTTTAGAAAGGATATAAAATTGAAAGAGTATATAAAAATACCCGAAGTCAACACCGGGGAAATGCCAAGCCTTGAGGAAAGCGAAGAATACGAAAAAACAGTAACGGAAAAACAAAAAAAGGTTTAGGTCACGCATATGGATATTAACAGAGTTTTGGATAAAAAAAACTATCAGAAATATGTTAAGAAAAACATGCCGAAAAGCAAGTTTCTTAAGGAATGCGCAATGGCTTTTCTGGTCGGCGGACTGATATGCACGCTTGGAGAAGCGCTTGACGATTTTGCTGAATATACGCTGTTTTTGGACGAAGCAGGTATCGGTACTTTCCGTTCCGCCGTACTCATATTTTTGGGCGCGTTCTTCACAGGCATCGGCATATACGATGTATTGGGACGCTACGCCGGCGCCGGATCGATCGTGCCGATCACAGGATTTGCGAACTCCATCGTGTCCCCTGCGCTGGAATACAAGTGGGAAGGGTATATTCTTGGCGTCGGTGCAAAACTTTTTACAATAGCGGGGCCGGTTCTTGTATACGGTATCAGCGCGTCCGTTATAGCGGGTATCGTCTATTACATCATAGGAGTTTTATAGCATGGGTACACGAGTCGGACAAAAGACGGTCAGATTTGATAAAATGCCGATCATACTTTCCACGGCGGCCGTCGCGGGAAACGCCGAAAAAACAGGGCCATACGGCAGCACATTCGACATTGTGTTTGATGATGACCTATGGGGAGAAAAAACATACGAGCTTGCCGAGCGCAAGATGCTGATCAAAGCGATCGAAACGGCGATGGCAAAGGCCGGACTTAAACCGGACGACATTTCATATTTGCTTGGCGGCGATCTGTTAAATCAGATCATATCCGCGGGGTTCGCGGCAAGGCAGCTTGGCATACCGTTTTTCGGGCTGTACGGAGCATGCTCGACGATGGCGGAGTCGCTGATGCTGGGCGCGATGATCGTCGACGGCGGATTCGCGAAATATGCGGCGTGCGCGACAAGCAGCCACTTCGCGACGGCAGAGCGCCAGTTTCGGAATCCGCTGGAGCTGGGTACACCGAAAACGCCGACATCGCAAAATACTGTAACCGCATCCGGCGCCGCGATACTCTCCTCAACAGGAGACAGCACTTACCCGGCGGTCACATACGCGACGACGGGCAGGGTCATCGATATGGGTATCAACGATGTCAACAACATGGGCGCAGCGATGGCGCCCGCCGCCGCCGAGACGATCATTTCACACCTCGAAGAAACAGGCCGCAAAGCCGGGTTTTACGACCATATCGTGACGGGTGATCTTGGCACTTTCGGCAGCGAGTTGATGCTGCGTATTGCGTCTGACGCGGGATATGATATGACCGCCAATCATCTCGATTGCGGTGTTTTGATATATCAGGGCAACGAACTGATGCATTGCGGCGGAAGCGGATGCGGATGCAGTGCTTCGATGCTCTGCGGTCATTTTATAAACAGCATGAACCAGGGCACGATAAAACGCATACTTTTTGTCGCGACAGGCGTGCTGCACAGCCCGACAAGCGCGCTGCAGGGCGAAAGCATACCGGCGATCGCACACGCGGTATCGTTAGAAATGGGGTGCGGATCATGAACTATATAAACGCATTCCTCGTTGGCGGCGCGATATGCCTCGTGGGGCAGATACTTCTTTCAAAAACAAGGATGACGCCGGCAAGAATACTCGTGCTGTTTGTGACCGCCGGTGTCGTGCTTACCGCGATCGGCCTGTATGAGCCGCTGGTCGAGTTTGGCGGCGCGGGCGCGGAAGTGCCGCTGACCGGCTTTGGATATTCTCTCGCAAAAGGCGCGTTCAAAGGTGTCGACGAGTCGGGCATCTTGGGCGCGTTGTCAGGCGGTGTTATGGGAACGGCCGGCGGCATCGCGGCGGCCGTCATATTCGGGTATCTGGTCGCGCTGATATTTTCTCCAAAAACAAAAAAGTGAGCGCTTATTTTTGACGCCCACTTTTTGTATTTATTTTGCCAAGTGTATTTTATCGAGTATTTCTCTGATCGGGTTTTCTTCGAGCACCTTTTTTCTTTCTGCACCTCTAAAGCAAAGCACCAATGAGCCAGGGCCCGCATGCAGCCCGAGAACAGGCGTTAAATAGTCCATCCTGATGTCTTTTAGTTTCGGGAACGTCTCAATAATCTTGTTTTTCAGCGCTTCGGCTAGCGGTACATCTCCGCCGTGTGATATATAAGCAAAATCCGTATATTTTGTGATGCTCTTCGCCATCTTGCCGGCCATCAGATTCAACGCCTTTTTTGTGCCTCTCGCGTTCATCATAAAAGTAATTTTGCCTTCACTGTTGACAAATAATATCGGTTTCAGATTCAGCAACCCGCCGACGAGCGCTTTGACATGGCTTATCCTGCCGCCTCTGTGCAAATGCCTGATATCCCCGACGGTAAAAATCAGATTATATTCGTCGATGTTGGCCAACACAAAATCATATGCAGTGTCAACATCCGCAGAATTTTGAATTTTGGCCAATTCAAGCGCCATCGCCGTAATGGCGAAGCTACCCGTCTTTGTGTCAACGATCTTGATTGTACTTTCATATTTTTGGGAAAGTTCATTGGCCGCCTGGCAGGCGCTGTCAAATGATCCGCTGACTTTGCTTGACAGTGAAAGATGCAGTATATCGATTCCCTGTTTTAACGTCGCTTCCCAAACTTTCTTAAAGGTTTCAGGATTCACTTTGGAAGACTGCGCTATCTGCCCACTTGACAGCTGATTATAAAACGCCTGTTTCTGCGCATCATTTTCAAATTCGTCGATATATTCCTGCCCGTTCAAGGTATACGACAAGTGGGCCATCAAAAAGCCATAACGATTCAAATCTTTTTTTGTAAAATTTGCCGACGAATCGACACTGATAATAAATTTTTTCAAAAATGATTCACCTTTCAATAACAATTTAAATCGTATATCTAAGATTATACAAAAGCAAGCCAAATATGTATTGTTCAACATTTGTTAATAATATTGGCGTTTATTAACATTATTATTA